>JABGTE010000144.1 GCA_018647445.1 Gammaproteobacteria bacterium | reverse complement strand
GGTTGTTATCTCTACCGATTCTTCGACTGAGTTTTGTTGTTAGCAGGTCGGACATATCACACGTGTCCAACAGTTACGTGACATCCTGTTGCCTGACCTGTTAACGACTCAAAGAAATCCTGAACACGCTGCAGAGCATAAAAACGATATGGCTAAGCGAGCGCCGTCACCGTTGTACCCCGCAATTCAAATCAAGCTTGGCCAAAGCCTCTGGCGGCTTTGGTGCCTGGCAACAAGGTTTCTTGCTGCGCTATTCAATTGTTAATGCAGGCAGCAGCAGCGACTGTTTCTGGAACAAAGGCGATTGCGATCTGACTCAGCAGCGCAATCGGTGTGTCGGGGATTTCATCGTCCAAAAAGTAGTCGCCGGATTGATCTTCAAAGTCGCCGGTATCAAGCTGTCTATGGCCTGACTTCGCGTCGCAAGCATCTTCGGGCAAGCCACATATCTGATACCAGCGCAGTTTTATGCGTGAGCCCAGGCTCAAGGGTTGGTGCGAGGTGGTTTACAAAAAAACGTTGCAAGAAAGGCGCGTTACCGGCTAGATTTTGTTAGACTTTTGGGCTGTTGAATTTATCTAGAATTCCATGCATTTCATGACCCACCTCCTACGCGCACTGCTCCTGATTGTACTAACGGCCGTGACGTTTTTTCTAATCAGTGCATTGGGTTACGTGCTGATGACATCTGCTGTAATACTTATATTGACTACCTCTTATGCAATCAAATACCGAATATCAGGCGCAGGGGTCGGCTTCGCTTACTTTGGGCTTGCCTACATTGGCTTTGGATTAATGTTGCTTGGGATAGGGCTTGTGCAAACTCATGCTGGTTGTATGTTCTTATTAGGTGACTGTTATCAACCAACACTCCCACCATGGATGTTTGAAATAAAAGCAGGCGCAAACCTTTACCTGACTATCGTCAATGCTCTGGCGCTTACGTCGGCCTATCTAAACACTCGCGAAACTAGCCGCTTGCTTAACGAAAAGAGTCGTATATGACACTGATTTTTTAATTATCAGATGAATTTGCTTCTTGTCGAGTCAATTCATTCACATCAAATATCGACTCATCCTCATGCCTGCGTCTAGTCTGTTGATTTCATGAAGCAACCCCAGTTGTCAACCTCTGTTCTCGAGCTTTTCCAAACTCATTTTGTCCTTGAGACTCATCAAATAAGCGGCTCCGCTGAGCACAAAAATTGCACCCGCCTCCGCAAGTAGTGTCAAGGCGTCCATCTCTTTGCTCTGCATAACAATCAGCCGGCAGAGCGCAGTGATGGCAATAATGATGGGTAATGTCACCGGAATTCGGTTGGTCGAGTAAAACGCGCCGATCATGCCTATAATTTCAACGTAGATAAACAAAAGAAAAAGATCAGGAAGGGTAACCTCCCGAGCGACAAAAATTGAGAAAATTGCGTCCGCAGATGCGACGACCGTCAGCATCCCGATAATCGCCAGCAAGGTTTTCTCGCTGACAATGGTTGTCCAATGCAAGCGTTGATTTAAGCGGTTTCTCTCCAGAACGAAGTCCAGGATGCGGTCAATGGCTGAGGGTTTTTGTTGTTCGGAATCACTTGGTTCATTGGGCATCAGTTTGTTTTCCGTTTAGGTTATTCCGTTAATGTACTTAAAAATACGCAGAAAGACACCCGTGATGAACGCCAGCTGAAACCGAAGCTAGAAACCAACGATGATGACCAAGATTGAGAGAAGTTGGCCAGCGGAAACACCTTTTATTAATACCTATTACGAAGCTGGATGCGTCAGGCGCAGTTGTGTCGGTATCAATCGCATCACAGCCGATCTCAACGCCCCCTGGGCAGGATAAAAGCAATCACTCCGGCACCTCCACAGCAAAAGTAGCATAAACCTTGCGAATACCCAGAATGGCCAATGGCGCATAAAGCGCCAGCGCGAGACCGACCCAAATGGTGGGCAGCAGGATAAATGCTGCGATCCAGCATCCAATAAACACCAGAAGCCGCATCAACACCAACGGGAAACGTTGCATTGGATTGGCACCATCCCCTTGATAAGTAAATGCTTTGGGCCTGAGAAACCATCCGTGCGCCATAAGCATCAAAGAGAATATGAAAAAAGGAGGCGCCTTACCCCCTGTTACAGGCATTTCATCTAACGCCGCGTCGTTCCCTAGAGGATCTTCCAGAGCTGCCTGAATCTTCTGCCAAACATAATCTTCTGTCGGCCTGCCCCCAGCACCGCCCATATTTTCTCGACTGGGAATGGAGTGCCAGCGATAAAGTAGACGCTCAGCGTTCAGTGCAAGCACACCGGGCTGATAAAAGCCTTTAGGGTGGGAAACACCCCATGCCGTATCGCGAGTTATAAACTCACCAACTTCGCTTGTCCGCAAATCTAGCAGACCCTGTTGGCGTGCAGCATCTGCGATTTCTTGATGCGGGTCCCCCACACACTCAAAAGAAAGCGCCCACTCTTCTTGAGCACGAGACGCTAGCGCTTGCGGCTCACTGGTTACGGCATAGACTTCGCCACCAGCAGCCCGAATGGCATCGACCACACCACTAAAAACATAGCCTCGCAACTCGAGGCGGCAAGGAGGTCACCAGAAGCCACGATAAAACAACAACACCGCAAAAGCATGCCGCCCTGCCACATCGTTTAGCCATGTTCTCCTTGCCCCAGGAGGCGGATCAAGTTCGGCAACGCCCGCGCTGTCCTGCACGTGGTCTAACCCTAACCACTGTACCCCAGACAATTCTGCAGACGCGCTAACTTGAAATGTTTCCTGACGGCACACGCCCTCGCCACACAACACCAAGCGGAGATCCTCTCCAGTGCCAGCCGCGTTTGGCGGATCAACAATACCAGTCACTTCGAACGAAGCATTTTCGTGAGCATTAAACCAATTTAAGGCAGCATTCACTTCCTCGCGCAGCTCGTCTGGAATAATTTCAAGCACAGTAGACATAATTCGAAGCTTACTGAAATATCACAAACGGGCAAGCACCAGGCGTTGACGATCAAAGATGACGAGCAAGCCCGGGATAAGTACGCTCTGCCGCTAGGATGCCGTAAAGCTTAAAGCTACCCACTATTAGATACCAGCATATCAGCGCTCAACCCCAGGCGAACACCCTGGCGCCACCGAAAGGCACGCCGAGAATCTGACTGCATTGCCTAGGTGCGAGCGTATTTTTTGGCTTGTGTTAGGAGCCCTAAGGGGCGACGCTTCTCCATCTGATCTAACCACTATGCGTTTTCAATTGTCATGATCAATCTAGAGTCGTAAAGCGCGGCTCGCCTGTGAGCTCTTGCCGCATCGTACGCCTTAGTTGCGGTCATTTTGAGATAAGCTTCTGCGCTGGGATATCTAACCAGAGCAACCAAGTCCCAAGTTTTCTCACTTGGCCCTATCGGCATTTGTATCGCTCTTCCAGACCAGATCAGCTCTGCACCAGCTTGTTGTCTGACTTCTGATGAGCCCTTGGTATAACGTGCAAAAGCATCATAGCCAGAGCAGTCGTTACGTGCCGCGTCGCCATACTCAGCATTTGCTCGAACTTGCATCAGGTTCACCATAACAATCGGCTGGTCGTTAGTGCTTGCAAAGGCTTCCAACGCCGCCATATTACCTTCCGTCATTTCTAGATGTGGTTTCATAGGCATTGTCTCAAAGGTTGTCTCAAAGGTGGTCTCAAAGGTGGTCTCAAAGGTGGTTTCGAAGTATCCAGAACTTAATGTACCAAACGCTCTACATAATCAAAGTACCAAGCAACCTAAAAGCCAAGTTCATGAGCCGATAGGATGCACCCCAAAGGGTGTTGCCTCTCTCATCGTGGCACTTGGATTAACGCCATCTAAACGCATCGTGCGCTGCAGTTGGGGTCAATGCTATTCAAGGTCTGACGAGCGCGGAACGTCACTTAAAGCAAAAGCTGACGCCAACAGACAATTAACAAAAAGACTGGATGATCAAGTTGAGCGTCTTTGGTGAGGCCTGCCCCAACATTAAGCGCTCTATTCCTCAACGCCTTACTGCTTTATTCTTGCGTCTCCCGTATTCCGACGGATAATCCGTGTAATGACTCAATATTCAGCGCTGACGGTTCATAAAATCGGCAAACATTACCAAGACGGCAGTCGACAGATAGAGGTTATCCGCGACCTTTCCTTCAACGTCGCTGCCGGCAAATCACTTTCAGTGACAGGGCCCAGCGGTTCAGGCAAGTCAACCCTGCTGAACGCGTTAGCAGGGCTCGTTGAGCTTGATGATGGCGATATTACGCTTGAAATCGAAGACACCATATTTTCCTATCGCGCAGCTAAAGAGCGGGCGCGAACCGCTTTTCGTCGTCAGCACATCGGCTATGTCTACCAATTCTTCAACCTGGTGCCGACACTAACCGTTTTGGAGAATGTCCGGCTCCCCGCACGCTTGAACCGGCGTCCGGATCTTGAGGCCTTCGCAGCAACACTGCTCAGTGATTTTGGCTTATCAGACCGACTCCATGATTTTCCTGAGAAACTCTCGGGCGGAGAGCAACAACGTGTCGCCGTGGCGCGAGCTGTCTTGCTGAGACCGCCCCTGCTATTGGCCGACGAACCAACGGGCAATCTTGATGCTGAAAATTCTGCCCAGATCGCGGACATCCTTTTTTCAAGCTGCCGAGATCAAAATATTATGCTGGTCCTGGCCACCCATAGTGATGACATAGCAGCCATGGCGGATACTAGATTGCATTTGGACGCGCGATCATCCGCTCGCCTTACGCCTGAATGATCTCGCTAGCACTTCTGAGATTCCTGAGACGTACGCCTTGGTCAACCTCGATGGCGCTCGTTGGCATGGCGCTCGGTGTCGCGTCCATTGTGAGCGTTCACCTTGTGAGCGCCAGCATTTCGAGTCGGCTCGATGGTTTGGTGCCCAGCAGCCTTGCGGACTTTAGCTACTATTTGCATCGAGAAAACCTCCACACGAATGACTACTTTGAGCTGCGACGAATGTGGCAATCCGGCGCGTTGCCAACCCTTGAGCGCTTATCGCCTGTGGTGGATGAAACCGCGCAGGTAGCGGACTTGAGCATCCGCGTGCTGGGCATCGATCTGCTGTCGCAGACGCCCTCGGGTAAAATTCAAACTTCAACGGGGCAATTTGCCTTCAATGGCGTTTGGGTAGATGAAACACTTAAAGGCGCGCTCTCGCTACCCATTAACGGAATCATTGAAGCCCCCGAAGGCACATTATTGTCTGACATCTCAGTTGCGCACGACCTTCTGAACTGGCCGGATCATCAACTTTCTTATATCGGACTCGTAATCGGACACGCTTTCGCACAAAGCCTCGAGGTTGCAGAAAATTTACTGCCGGGTTTCGGCGCTGGATTACCCGTTGCTAAGCCCAACCTCGCTATTGGCCCTGGTTGGCAACTGGTCAATACGGCAGAGCAGTACCCCGCTCGAGCATTTGGCAAATCCATTTTATTTAATATTGCAGCGCTTGGGATGCTGGCGCTGCTCGTCGCGTGGCTCCTAATCTATCAAGTCGCCGTGTCTTGGTTGCGTCGTCTTTGGCCCGTATTTGATCGACTGCATGGGCTAGGAGTTGAATGGCAGAGCCTCCGAAATTATTTTTTAGGCTCGATCGGCGTTATCGCAAGCATCGCAGCAGGCCTAGGGCTGATTGTCGGTTGGTGGCTCGCCACAAAACTGCTGCAGATGTCTGTGCCTGGGCAAGTGGTGGCGTTAGATCTTAGCGCCTGGGTAATTGCCAAGGCCTTTGGATCAGCTTTGGCGGTTTGTTTGGTTGGCGGCGCTTGGGCCTTTAAAAGGTCCCAACAAGGCAAACCTCAATCTTTAACACCCCTGTTAACGACCCTCGTTTTATTGTTCTGCGGGTTAATTTGTGTCCTTGAGGCCAAAACCGGCCTTGCGGGTGGTTTCTTCACGATCGCCGTGCTGAGTCTAGCTGCCGGTCAAACCATCGGCCCGCTGCTAATTCGATTAAAGCGCTGGTCATCTAGTATTGGTGGGTCGTACTTGCTGCGCGTAGGGGTTAGAGAGGCGCTTTGGCATCCTGCAGAATTGAGTGTCGCGCTTGCAGGATTGTCGCTATCGATTGCAACCGCCATCGGTGTGGGTTTGATGGTTGACAGCTTTCGGCTTGATTTCAGTCAGATGCTAGACCACAGACTAAAATATGACGTGATCGCGGAGGGTACCCCTGCATCGCTTGATGCACTGATCAAGGCGCCCCCGTCAGTGCATCAAACCAGTAGAATTCAGCACTATCGCACTGCCGATATTCGGGTCAATGGCGTCTTGGTAGAACTAAACGTGACCCAAATGGATGCTTTCGAATCTTCCCGCTATGCCCATGGCACCCGTTTAGGCAATCGCGAGGTGCTGTTGAGCGAACAAGCGGCTAGATCTCTCGACGTATTGCCTCAAGCAACCCTGAGGATACACGGGGAAACTATGACCGTCGCCGGCACCTTTTCCGCCTTTGGGGACTTAAAACCAAGGCTAATTGTAGATGACCAAAGCGTCATTGCAGAAGCCATGGACGCTGAACTTAAGACGACTTCTGTTGCGTTTAAAAGCGACGCACCGCAGGCCCTTGCTCGCACCTTAAAACGATCATCTTCGATGCTCGAAATCCGCTTGCAATCGGACATCCGGCGCATCGCTCTCGAAGTGTTTGATCAAACTTTTGCAATTACCACCGTACTGATCACGATTGCGCTCTTGGTTGCTGCTATCAGTGTTTATATTGCAGTCACGACCTTGCGGCTTAATCGACAGACCGGACGACAGTTGCTCAGCACCCTAGGCGTCAATCGAGTCGAGCAACATCTAATGAACCTGTCCATGGGGGTTGGTTTGGGCGCTGTCGCGATGATCGTTGCATTGCCCTTAGGAGTGATGTTTGGTTGGATACTCTGCAATGTTATTAATCCAAGAGCATTCGGTTGGACTATTGAATTACAGATGTCAGCGGGCGCTCTTTTGTGGCCCTGCGCTTGGGGCATGCTCGCGGCCATACTCGCCGGAATGCTTCAAATTGGGGATCAAGAGGAAGGTGCGTTCGGTGGCCACTAAACGATTTAATCGACTGCACGCAGCCTGCGCGCTGCTGATTGTGATCAGTGTCGCGATGAGTGGATGTCAGCCGGACACATCAGCAGCTACTGCAACCGTCACCGGCCTTCGACTTAACAATCTCCTTGGCGCACCAAACAGCGACGGCTTTGTCCGCGCCGACACACCCAGAGACTTTGTTTTTCCGCGAGACCACGGGGCGCATAATCCATATCGAAGCGAGTGGTGGTACCTGACTGCCGTGCTTGAGGATGATCAAGGCCGCGAGTATGGATTGCACTTTACACAGTTCCGTCAGGCATTGACCCCCTCTCCAACTGGCGATGGACCTTGGCACACGGGTCAGGCCTATCTAGCGCATTTGGCGGTTACCGATGTTGCGACAGGCGTTCACCTCGAAGTCGAGCGGTTTGCCCGCGGTCATCCTGACCTAGCAGGTGTCACATCAGACCCGATATTTGCAGCGGTTATTGAAGACTGGACACTCAGCGGCGCCGCGAACGGTCCAATCAACCTGAATTTAAAGGCGGGAGATCCGGGACAGTTTAAGGTTGATTTGCAGGTCCAGCAGACAGGACCCATTGTCTTGCAGGGTGATCGAGGTCTTTCTGCGAAGGGTCCCGATTCCGCGAGCTACTACTATTCCATTCCACGGCTCCACGTTGCGGGCACCTTACAGCTGGATGATCGCGTAGTTAACGTCAAGGGGCTTGGTTGGCTGGATCGAGAGTGGAGCACATCGGTCCTTGGCGAATCCTTGGCAGGTTGGGATTGGTTTTCGCTGCAGCTCGATGATGAACGCAGCATCATGGCTTTTCGACTTCGCAGATACGACGGCGCACGAGATGACTTTGATCATGGCTTGCTGGTAGCACCTCAAGGTCCTGACGCACCTCCGATTATTGGCCTAGGCGACCCGGGCGTTAAAATCCTTACAACGAGCGACTTTACGCTCAGCCCTCAGCGCTTTTATCAGGACGAACGTGGTGTGCGATGGCCGGTTGCTTGGTCGCTGATCATCAATGGCGAGACTTTTATCATCAATGCTCTACTCGATGATCAAGCCATCGATTTATCGGTTCGATATTGGGAGGGATTGGTCGAGGTTATGAGCCCTGCGGGCAATCGTTTAGGCCGCGGGTACATGGAACTTACGGGCTACTAAGACGCAGGGTAATCTCAACTACAAGCCATCGACTCAAGCTGGCTCGATGGCTTATAAACGACCATATCTACAGCAGTACAAGGCACCCATACAGACAGCCCATTTTGCGCTAGGTATTTTATACTGGCGGAAGCAGTGAAATGAATTTTAAAGAGCACCACAGCTGAGCGCAGAAATACCGGATGACCGAATTTAGACCACTCACTGCACAAGATGTTATTCCGCTGATTGGGCTAAGTGTTGCTAAGCACCAGCAGGAGTTCGTCGCATCGAATGCCGTGACGCTTGCACAGTCTTTGTTTGAACCCGGAAACGAGATCTACGGAATGTGGGTTAAGAACACACCCCTGGGTCTCATTGCCATTATCGATATGGGCCATCCAAATCAGGCACTTGAGCCCGATGATGATCCGAACGGGCTTTTAATTTGGCGACTGATGGTGTCGAAAGATCACCAGGGAAAGGGTCATGGGCGCGATGCAATGCGCTTCGCTGAGAAACGCTGCCGAGAACTCGGACACGGTAACCTGCTTTTATCGGCGATTGATCACAAGGACAGTGCGATTGCGTTTTATGAGCAGCAAGGCTACCGCAAAACCGGTCGGATCGTAGATGGCGAGGTAGAGATGGCAAAGGCGCTCAATAATCCCCACGGGGAGGCTACCTTTTCCCTTATAGATGACTGAACTACGATGAATTGGCTGCGTCAAAGTGCCGTATGAAATCGAAGCTAGGGACAGGGTCATACTGGATCAACCTTACCAGGGCTTACCTGTTGATCAGAACGCGACGGGCCGGCGGTTGCCCACGTTAGGAAGGTACTACAAGGGCCAGCCTTGCCGTAATGTACGGATTAGCGGCAGGCACCAAAAATGGTGGCCTGGCGACTGTCGGCGTGTCCCTGCTATGCCTAGCCACCCAAGGAACAGGTACCAATGAAATTGGTATGGGCGCCATTACCGGCATACCACTGACCTGTGGGATCAAGTTTCTTGCGGACGGGCAATTGAAGCGTCCGGGCGTTCTGCCCCAGAATATGGACCTATCGAACCAAAAGCCTCTTTAAGTGAAGTGCTGTTTCAACTGGGTAAAATAGCCGACTTCTCATCTACCGAATTGGATATTTTATCGAGATTTCCCGTTCCTGGTGATTGACGGATTGCAGCCTAAGATCTCGGCAACCGTCGATATTGCGTTAGGCGCCGCGCCCTTCGAGCTTTGATAGGTTAACCACGCCAGAGTGCGAGCCACAATCCGATTAGGATTCATTGATCGATTTTCTTCGTAACGACGCTCATCCGAGGGCCCGAGAATGCCTGCGACAGTCGGCTCGGCGCCAAAAACAGAGTGTATTAATTTTTCTGCTACGCGAGAAATTCATTCAATACGAAGACCCCGTTAAAAGTTGGCGCACCCGCCCCATACAAGGTTTAGATCTTCGGTTATCCGACCCGAAATAGTCTGTGAACATCGCGCTGCTGACGTCAACAATTTATGAGCGACCAGATTTGTGGTAAATGTGTGGAATCAATTTTTAGATCTAACTAGCCTTGGACGCAATACCTATGAACTCCGACTTCCCAGAACATTTTTTTCAACGCCAAGATGAATCACCAGATCAGAATTTTTACAGCCAACCTCGTTTCGTGACTCACATTGACGACACAACGATTAGGCATCTGACTGCGTTTTACCATGACCAGATTGCGCCTGAAAGTCGCGTTTTGGATCTAATGTCGTCATGGATTTCTCATCTACCGGACGAAGTGGATTATTCGCAGGTTTCTGGGCTTGGTATGAACATAGCTGAGCTTGAGGCAAACCCGCGACTTAATGATTTTTGCGTGCAGGACCTGAATATCACTCCGACATTACCGTTTGCCGACCAGTCTTTTGATGCAATATTAATCGCAGTTTCCATTCAGTATCTGGTCAAACCTGTGGAAGTCATGACTGAGATAAACCGCTGCCTGACCCCCGGAGGACAGTGCATCGTTGCCATGTCACACAGGCTCTTTCCCACAAAAGCCATTCATGCATTTCAGGTACTAACACCCTCAGACCGCTGCCAAGTTGTCGCAACCTATATGGAAAAAAGCGGCCTAATAGGCGTGGAGGCCTTGGATCATTCTCCCACTACGGGAGACCCACTGTGGATCGTCAGAGGTTATTGCGATTAAAAACCCAATGCTGCATAAATCTTCATAACCGACTCAGCGTGATCCGTGATGCCTTCTACCTAGCGCGTAAAAAAAGCCCTCACCCGAGGGCTTCCGTACCTGATTAAAAAGTGCTCCAAGCTCGGCTAAGTATTTCTAACTTCATCTGACTTCCTTAAACTACAGCCACAAAGAAACCCAAAAGAGAACTTATGTCGAATTTACCTTTCTGGTTAGAAAGAGCACTCGCTGCGCCCTCAGAAACTGGCAGCGTTGAAGTTGCCGGTGCCAACATTGTCTATGAGACTTGGGGCAAAATTGGGAATCCTGGGATCGTGCTCATCCATGGCAGCAATGCCCATTTAGAGTGGTGGCGGTTCACCGCGCCCTTCCTTGCGGACAACTTTCGGGTCGCGGCTTTAGACTTATCGGGCAACGGCAATAGCGACTGGCGTGAGCGCTACACCGGCGAACTGCTCGCAGAAGAAGTTTGGCAGGTCTGTCAGGCGGCTTCGCTTGGAGACAAACCCTTCGTGGTCGGTCACAGCTTTGGCGGTTGGGTAGCGCTAGAAACCGGCAAATACCACGATGCCGAATTAGGCGGCATCTTATTTATGGATTTCACGACTGCTCCGCCTGAACAGTACTTGGAGTGGGGGCTTCGAGCAGAACGAGAAGGCGTCGACCCCGGTCGCAAACTGCGCGTTTATGAAGAAAAAGAAGCCGCCTTAAAACGCTTTCGATTTATACCTGAGCAGCCCGGCGTACACCCTGCTGTTTTGAGTCACCTAGCCGAATACGGCCTGAAAGCCGTTGACGGTGGGTGGACCTGGAAGTTTGATCCAGCCCTGTTCGACCACATGGAGATGGGGGCCGCCCAAAGGGACACCTTCGCTCAACTCACGACCAAACGAGCCTTGATGCTGGGTGAAAAATCAGAAGACGAAGGTGCTTTTTATGCAGACCACATGCTGGCAATAACCAACGGCCTACTACCGACCATCACAGTGCCAGGCACCTTTCACCATCTCATGTTCGATGAACCCCTGGCCGTCGCTATGGCCATGAAAATGTTACTCCTCGAGTGGCATCGCCAAAACAATAACGCAACCTACGAGGCCGCGCTGTCAGCAGCTTCCCGGACAAGCCATTGACCCCTTATTTATGAGTGTTTTACAGGTTGATTTTGGTTTGCGCTGTAGCTGGGTGATGAACGCCGCCTTCAGGCTGGTCACCTTTGCAAATACGACGAAGCCCAAGGTCCTAACACGCCCTCGATTATTGGCCGGGGTGACTTTGGCGTTAAAGTCCTTAAAACGGGCGCTTTTAGGCTCAGCCCTCAGCGTTCTTACCAGAATTAACGCGGTATGCGATCGTCCATTACTTGCATACTGACGATGAATGGCGAGACACTCATGATCAACGCCTTAATCGACCACAAGATGATCGATCTGTCGGTTCGATGTTGGGCGGGATTAGCTGAGTTAATGAGCTCTGCTGGCGATCGATTGGGCCGCGGATATCTGGAGCTGACGGGCTATGACGGCAATGGGTCGCCTCTTTGACCAGCAACCGGGGCGTATTAGAATTGCCGAGTTGATTTATTGGTAAACCAGCAACTTGTGAGTTGCAGAAACCACAATCAAAGCGCGGGACGACTGCAACGCCTTAATGGCAAGCAAGCATTGAGGCTTTGGCAAATTTCTGAAAAACCTGTGCATCGAGAACAAAGCGCAATCTTGCGCTCAAATAAGGTGTTCTATGAAAGCCATTAAGGTCATCAATAAAAAGCCCGTGCTGGTTGACGTGCCAGCGCCCAAAGGCGGTGGTGTCAGAGTCAAGGTGGTGTCATCTTCTATTTGCGGCTCCGACCTGCATATGATGGAGACCGGTTATTTTGGCGATACGATTATCGGGCACGAGTTTGCCGGTGTCACTGACGATGGACGAGCAGTGGCCATTGAGCCACTTAACGGTTGTGGCCACTGTGGTTTTTGTGATGAAGGCCATAGCATTCATTGCGAGCAGGGTTTTTCGTTATTGGGCGTTATGGCCGATGGCGGCATGGCTGAATATATTACTGTGCCCGCAAACAAATTAATTGAGCTGCCGAGTGGTCTGGACGTGGCCAATGCTAGCCTGGTAGAGCCTCTGGCGGTCGCGGTACACGGCGTCGATCGTGCCCGCGTTCGAGACGGCGATCGGGTACTGGTCATCGGCGCGGGTCCTATAGGGCTGGCTATAGGCGCTGGGCTCCGCAGCCGCGGCATCGCCTACGACATCACCGCACGCTACTCGCATCAGCAACAGGCTGCGGAGCGGCTTGGTGGCAATCTCATCCCTGATGGGCACTATGATGCAGTAATGGACGCCATTGGTAGCGCCTCATCCTTAAAACAGGCAACTGCCCGCGTAAAACCGATGGGTCGGATTGGCTTGGTCGGCATGTTCTGGGAGCCCACAAAAATTGAACAGCAATTTTGGACCAAGGAAGCGGAGTTGATTCCCGCAGCAGGTTATTACTGCAAGAGTCCCAGCCGCAGTTTCGATGAGGCCAGGACCATCCTGCATCAGCACCCTGATATTGCACAGACCCTGATCACGCACCGTTATCCCTTAGATGGTGTTACCGAGGCTTTTGAGACAGCCGGTAATCGAGCGGCTGGCGCGATTAAGGTTGTGTTTGATATTGGCAAGCGTTAGCTGCGCAAGCTACGCGCTCTAGCACGTGTTGGCGACACAACAATCAGGTTTGTGACGCCGTGCCTCTGCCCATCAGGCGCTATTGCAGAAGATCGCTCAGTTCTTTGAAGCGGGTGCTTTATGCAGCAGCAACACGACCCGAGATAGGGACCTTCCGCTTTACGAGTTTGAAATACCGGCCTCAGCGACAGCCAACTGCACAAACGCTGTCACCCATTTGGTGGTCACATTCAGATCAACAGCCGCCGGCCACCGATCTGCCGGATGGTGAAACAAACCGTTTCCGCCAAGAATCGAAACAAATCGGCCCTGACCATCAAAAACATTACGTGCCTCGCCCAAGGGGCGTTGACCGATCGGCGTGACGGCGCTTGGCGTCAAACCGTTTTGTTTCAGCCATGGTTCAAGGCTCGCGACGGATTCATCATCGGAATACTGAAGCCTGACCTGCGGGCTAAATTTTGCCGCAAAATTGGCGCCGAGATGCATCCAGATGTGAGCGTTTTTTATTAAGGCCGGATTGTTTTCAAGGAACAGACTCAGGCCAGTGTGCCCTAACTCATGACCTGTATTTGCGGTAAATATGACATCTCTTATTGGCCGTGAGGATTTCACTGCGCGCATAATCTCTAGAAAACACGCGATACCGCCGCCACGCTCTGAGGCGTTCACCCACCAACCACTTCGAGGCGTCATCACAACAATCGGAGCAAGCTCAGGCCGACTACCTTTAATCTTAGCCTCCACATTTCTTGCGGTTGCTTTGACATATTCACAATGCAGCACCAAACCAACTTGCAGCCTTACCCTGATCGCGGCCTGGATCGCTATCCAATGCTTATTGGCGACCTGCAACACAGGGGGACCAAACGGTGCGGTAAAATCCTCGGCATTGAGCAGAGCCGCTCCCTCCTCAGGCAACTGGCTATCCGTGACAACAACAATAGCTTTGTGCTGAGCAGCTTTTCTCGCCTTATAGAGAAGGCGCACATTCGGCGCGGCGTCAAACGGCAAAGCCATGATCACGCCAATGTCGGCATTACTACCGAGTTCACCGATGCTGCCGGTTATACCGCTGCCATCGGTGTAATGGCAATCATAGAGTGGCTCGCCTAAGATGACAGAGTCACCGATCAATAATCGAGTCGTAATGGGCTGCAATCGCTGGAACTCAAACGCGGTATCAGTGGCTGAGACATCGAGCATCTCGATTCTTTGCATCAGCCAATCAGCACTCTGGTTATCAACGTCGGTACCGGTGCGGTGAATACCCTGCTCGGCGTACTCGCTGATAATTTCAGCAATCGCAGTTCCTATAGCGCGTTCAGCAGGGCTTTTCATCGTGCCTCCTTCGGCCAACAGTTGAAACTTAATGGGCAGCAAAGTTGCCAGCAGCGTCCCTTGGATGAATCGACGTTTTGATATCATCTATCTTCCCTAAAACAATGTATCCACACGATGCACCTAAGCATTAGCGGCTGCTCAAAGTTTATTCAACATCGGTTGCCGCGAATTTTTGGTTCCCAGCGCGCTCAATATTTCCCGATAAAGTTTGTCTTGATCTTCGCTGCCGCAGCAAACGCATCCACCGGTTTGTTCCTAAACACCAAAGCAGGACCGTTGGGTTTTACATCGGCAGGCTGATTCTTACAAGGCAAACAGCTGCAGAACCCCAGTGCCGTCTAAAACCCTGTCAACCCGAGTGCGATCTTCATCGCTCAGTGCAGTATAGGCCTCACGAAGCCACTGCAGACATTTAGCTTGGTAGACAAAGGGGGTTTGTTCCCAAGGTTTGCCATCCAATTCCATCTCAAGCTTATCCACTTTCGCCATGACGGCCTTTGCGTTAGCAATCAGATAGGGCGCGTAGATACGCCCCACTTCGGCAAGAATATTTTTGAGTGTTTCCGGCGGATTATCTATGTCCAGCCAATCATCCTCTGACACGAGGTAACCGGACAACTCTTCGACCGTCTCAACCCAGGCATAGACCCGCGGGCATTCCGAGAGGATGATCGCCTGTGGTGTCGGGTCAAATAATGCCAAACACGTTAACTGGCCATAAACTGCAAAGTCCGCAGAGCCCGGACGTTCTCCCATCAAAAACGGCTGGTCTGTCAGGTGTTTATCAAGGAGATGAATAAAGCGTTTGAAACTGTCCTCGATGGTCGTCTTCGTCACTCCGTTGGAGCCTACGTAGGATAACCGAGAAATCTGCCGTTCCCGAACGAACTCGCTCATAGGCCGAACCAGCTCTTCTGGCTGAGAAATACCGCCCCATCTTGGCAGGATATCGCCGCCTTTCTTGATGTCCGCTTCATAATGCCAGCGATAATGGAACATGGCTTTGGTCAGCCATTCGTCACCATAATCTTCGAGCAACATATCGATAAAAGCCAGAGCAGGATCCGTTGGAATGATCGCGCGTCCTTCGTACTCTTTTTCAAAGCGCCGAATGAGTGGGCTCGAATCGGTAACTGCAATTTCGGCACCCTTGTCATCTTCAAAATAGAAGGTGGGCAACAGTGGAACCTTCGCCTGCACACGTTGTTTTCTGTGCCGGTCCTCACTCGCGTTGGGAATGCGCGATTGGCGTTCAAGCCGGTACGGAATATGCCTAAAACGCATAACTCCCAGCATCTTGCGTGTGTAAGGTGAACCCGGTGCGCCCATTAGTTCTTGAATTTTTCGACCTTCACTCATTTCAATGTGCTCCTGTTTTCTGGGTTCTGGCGCTTTAGGCACCTATTACTGTTGTTAGGGTATGCTTACTTTCGGTTTCTTGCCACCTACTCAACGAGTGACCATCAGCCCGCGAGACTTTCTGCCGAAGCTTTCTGCCGAAGCCTGCTGGCGACGCTTTCTCGCGAAGCCCCTTCATCGGTTAGTGCGGCGAACACGCCCGATCCTTTCAACGCGCGCTCGGCCCTGGTGCTGTGGTAAAGCTAAAACGGTGAGACCGTTTCTGCTGTTGTAGCCCGGGCCTGGCACGACTTTAATCCGGCTCGTCCATTTTGAAGCCGGTCGCGCCCAACCAAAGGCCAACTGCATGTGTCGTTTCAATATTGAGCTGACCCGCCAAACCGGCCTCCCGATGATGATGAATTGCCTGGTAGGCGTCGGACTGCATCATCTCAATCATCGCCTGCCGACTGGGATACATCGCAATGGCCACAGTGTCCCAAAGTTCTTCAACCTCACCGAGCATTAAGCGTTCGACTTTGGCATTAAACATGCCTCCGCCGCCCAACTTAACCAAAAGCTTGGAAACCTCAGCGCCATAAAGTGCATAGGCCGCAGCGCCACTCAGATCGGTTTCCCGGCCATCCTTGTAGTCTGCCTTGTCTTTAAATTTAAGAAGGTTCAGCATGTGGATCGGTCCCTCTGAGCCAGACTCAAAAAACCCTTTAATCTGAGCCTCGTTGGGTGTGACTTTATTTTCTACTTTCATGTAAAACTCCTTTTAATCGTGCATTGTTATTCTGAAACAACCTTCAAGCCCAAGGATTCAACCAAACGGCCAGAGCATTAAAGTTATCCAGCCGTCGCTCTGTTCTAAACCCTTGAGCACAATGTCCGTTATTCGTTTCCAATCAGCCCCAGCCAACTTGAAACCTAGGGCCCCGAGGCTCAGGACGCTTCTGATCTGCAGGTAGCCGGCACAGCCGATTCATTCGCGTAATTGAGCCATCTGCATATTCCCAAATAAGTTGTTCACCCTCCCGATATCGACGCACGACAACCGGGCCCCAACCCAACACGTGGAATGCCAAAACACCGTCCTGCCATGCCACCCCAGCCGACGTTCTCGGGCAATAGGCTCGGTTACCGGCGGTGAACAGAACCATTCCCTCGGTGTCATTCGACGTTAAACCACCGGTGCTGTTCGGGCCCATGTCATGAATAATGCCGGCTGCCGTCACGACGACCCTCGAGCCGCATTGTTCGACCCGTTCAACGTGGCCTGTATGGCCACCCTCAACGCCCACCCAGAGGCCCCGAAGATCGTCTGCAGCATCGGGCAACGGCTCGGTACACTGCGCCAGAATCGGCAAAGGGAAATGGTCGTAGCCGCACCCTGGCGTATTGCCTTTCGGGATCTCAACCGAGCGTTTGCCGCGGCCGTCAAGTATCGGTAATTCGCAGTAATTGAGTGTGCTGCCATCACCAGCAAGCGTCTCCGGGTCGATTTCAAGGGGTGGTCGCTCAGAGAAAAATACCAGCCAAAATCCCCCCAAAAAGAGCAGCACAAGCAGCGCCGCAACCCCCGTAAAAACCCGAAAGATCTGATTCACGTCTACGCTACCCCACTAATTAGGCCAATAAATATACTCATCACCTTCAACGAATTTTTCTGCCAGAGTTTTATCAACGGTCACGGGCATTTCAGCGACGAAGGGGTAAAGGGGTTCTCGCGCCGAGGCTTTGTGCGCTGCAAGTAACGCTTTAAGCTCAGCTAGCTTCTCAGGTTCACGGCTCGCAAGATCGTTTTGCTCTGTCGGGTCGTTGGCAAGATTAAAAAGCCAAGCTTTTTTGGGATTATCTGAAACTTGTAGCTTCCAATCTTCGTGCCGCACCACCCGGTAATAACCGCTTTGCCAGAACAACGTCTTTCGGTCCCACGCGGCGCCTTCGCGACCGGTCGCCAACGGTAAAATATCGACGCCGTCTATCTTCAAGCTTTGCGGCATTTTAGCATCCGCGGCTGCGACCAAGGTCGGCATCAAATCAATATGGGCAACCGGCTTCTTAACCCGAGCGCCAGCCGCCACCTGTTTAGGCCACTTTACAAACAGCGGCACCCGCAGCCCACCTTCAAAGTTGGTGAGCTTCCAGCCTCTGAAGGGTTTGTTAACGCCTGGCAGGCCAACGTATCCGGCGCCACCATTGTCGCTAGAGAAGACAACAATGGTGTTTTCGGCCAGACCTTCTTCTTTCAGCGTTTCATTGATCCGCCCGACGCTTCGATCAAGCGCACGCATCATCGCGGCATAGACCCGTAAACGATGCGGCTTGATATCTCCCACCGCGTCGTAATCTTCTCGCGTTGCTTGAAGTGGGGTGTGAATACCCCAATGTGCTAAATACAAAAAGAAAGGCCGATTCTTGTTGTTCTGTATCACCTTAACCGCTTCGTCCGTCCAATAATCGGTCAGATAGCCGCCTGGCTCGAACCGCTCGTTGCCGTCATTGTTAAATGAATTGGCATAAGTCAGCCGCGACCATAAAAATTGGTCAATGGGATCAAAATCCAGTTTAGCGTTGACAACATTCGGGTCGTTTTCAGGCAAATAAAGTGCGCTCGACATGATTAGACTGTCATCAAAACCCTGGTCGTTGGGTGCCTGCCCCTTGCCTAGCCCGAGATGCCATTTACCAATGTGGGCTGTGTAATAACCCTTTTCTTTCAGAACCTCAGCGATCGTAACCTCCGAAGGCTGTAGGCCCTGTGCCGCATAAGGCAACCCCGTCTCTGCCAGTTCTTCATTGAACTTATAAGGCGGCAGGCCGTGATCCAAACTGTTGCCAATCATCGACACCACAGGTCCCATGCCAGAGGGCGTCGGCGTAAATTCAAATCCTGTTCTGGTCGGATACCGACCCGTCATCAACATCCCGCGAGACGGCGCACAGGTTGCATTGCCGGCGTAAGATTGCTCAAACACGGCCCCTTCGGCGGCGAGCTGATCGATCGCCTGGGTCTTTACTGTGCCGTCTGCAATACCGCCACCAAAAGTCGAGATATCGTTGTAGCCCATGTCATCGGCCAGGATGAATACGATGTTTGGCGGGCGCTGATCCAAATCAGCAACGGGCGCATCCGGACCTTTTTGCCAAGGTAAATCCCGGGTCGGTCCAATTTCAAAATTACGTTCAGACTGGAATTTCACCACCATCAGCAGTAGGTCAACCCGATTGAGCCAACCCAACCCGGCGATCACGATCACCACGCCAATCAGGCCTATGAACTTATTCATCGTGTCTATCCTTTAATCCGCTGGTTCTCGGCTCTGATGGATGTGCAGAACAGGACCCCTCCCTGGCGCGCTGCCTCATCATAGCGCTGCCTGCCGTGGCGCCGAGTCAAAAAGCGCCCGTAAACCGGCACGCGGTTGCATACTGGGTGTCCTAAATTTTGCCCTGGGGCGTTGCCGCTCAGGCATGGCTTGATCAACCGATTGCGCTGACCTTCTTAATGTCGAGGCGGTAACGCCCCAGCGGCAGAGATTTAGAGCAACCCACAGCGCCTTATTGATTCGATGCATCTTGAATAGCCAAAAATAATGCGTTCCATTATTATAAGGGCGCTGTTCATTAAATGGCCAGCACTGAATTCAATCGATTACAAACGAGGGCGCCTGGCAGAAATTATCCAGCCCATCCATTGTCAAGAAGGTAGATTTATCATGAGCCCAGCAATACGCCATACCATCGATGGCAGAGCCTTTGTCCGCACCCCGGACGCGCAATTCCAGAATCTGCCCGACTTTCCATACCAACCCAACTATGTAGAAGTGGACGGCCTGCGCATGCATTACATCGACGAAGGCCCCAAAGAGGGTGCCGTCGTCCTCCTCCTTCACGGGCAACCGGATTGGTCTTACCTTTACAGAAAGATGATTCCCATCATCACAGCGGCAGGGTTTCGAGCAATCGCGCCAGACATGATCGGCATGGGGCGCTCTGACAAACCCACGGATATCCACACGCACACCATTTATGCGCATGCAGACTGGTGGTTGGCATTTATTCAAGCACTACAGCTCAATGACATCACCCTATTTGCGCAAGATTGGGGGGGCTTTACGAGCCTAATCACGGTGGCCCATCACCCGGAATATTTTAAACGCGTCATGATCTCGAACTCGGCACTCAACTTAATGCCCGGACCCGTTCTCAATATTCCGCTCAACCTCAATCGAGATGATCATCCCGTCGAGCCCAATGCGACGATACGTACATTTGATGATTTCCTGAAACACTGCCAGGAGAATGGTTATATTAAAGAAGATATGTCCGATTTTTTTCAAGGTTGGATGATCTATGCCTTGACGGGTCCGGAGCTGCGAGCCAGCGACAACATCATGCGAGACTTTGGTGGCATCAAACTTACCCAAGACGAGGCCAGAGCCTATGATGCGCCTTTTCCGGAAGCCATCTATATGACAGGCATTCGAACCCTGCCGAGCATGGCGTCGATGCTAGACGTCGATGCGAGCCTTGCGGCCTGGGAAGCCTTGCAACACTTCACGAAGCCCTTCCTCACCGTTTTTGGCCAATTTGATATGCTGGTGGGCTCTGAAAAAGTCCAAGACACATTAATCGAGAACATCCCAGGGGCAAAAGGCATGCCCCACGACAGAATCGCTGCCGGTCACTTTATTCAGGAGTCTCAAGGCCCGGAAATGGCGGCAAGGCTCATCGGTTTCATCACCAACCACTCACCCCTCGAGCTACCGAAGGTTAAGGGTCTAACCTGAAGCGAGACTTCTC
>JABGTE010000173.1 GCA_018647445.1 Gammaproteobacteria bacterium | reverse complement strand
TAATCTATTTCAGCGCTGGTAGTAATTTCTCCAGCAAGGAGAACCAAGCCGGTTTTGACAAGCGTTTCACAGGCAACTCTCGCATTAGGATCAATTGCGATAATGGCGTCTAAAATGGCATCAGAAATCTGATCGCAAACTTTATCCGGGTGTCCTTCTGAGACCGATTCTGATGTGAAGACGCTGCCTTTATTCATGATGTTGTCTCGTCAAACTTGATTCGCCATGTTACCTATTTCATCCCACCACGACTACTCGTCACGAGTGAGTTGATTTCATGATCGTTAGTCAAAATTTTAATGCAGTCGGTTAAAAACTAGGAACCGAGTATTTGTCCAGTCTGGCTCGTGTGCGACAATAGTGGTGTCTAAAAAAAAGGTCTGCTATGAGCACTTCAAGAGAGCGCGCTAATGCCATTCGAGCACTGGCAATGGATGCGGTTCAAGCCGCAAAATCAGGTCATCCTGGCGCGCCCATGGGCATGGCCGACATGGCTGAAGTGCTTTGGGGGCAATTCTTAAAGCATAACCCGGGCAATCCCAATTGGTGGAATCGAGACCGATTTGTCCTCTCCAATGGCCACGGGTCCATGCTGATTTATAGTTTGCTGCACCTTACGGGCTATGACGTGAGTCTTGATGACTTAAAAGCATTTCGCCAGCTTGGCTCTAAAACACCAGGGCATCCTGAATTAGGCTATACACCTGGCGTTGAGACTACCACTGGCCCTTTGGGTCAGGGGCTTGCCAATGCGGTAGGTCTCGCGTTGGCGGAGAAATCGCTTGCGAGCACCTTTAATCAGGCGACTGCGGATGGTCAAACCATCGACATCATTGATCATCATACCTATGTCTTCGCGGGCGATGGTTGTTTGATGGAAGGGGTCTCTCACGAAGCCTGCTCGTTAGCGGGCACGCTTGGGTTGGGTAAGCTGATTTGTTTGTATGATGACAATGGCATCTCGATCGACGGCCCGGTAGCCGGTTGGTTTACCGATGATACCGCTGCCAGATTTGAAGCCTATGGCTGGCAAGTCATTCCAGCGGTGGATGGTCATGATGCGGATGCGGTCAACCAAGCTCTTCGTGAGGCGAAAGCCAATCTTTGCCAGCCAACCTTGATCTGTTGTAAAACCACGATCGGGTTTGGTTCGCCCAACAAGGGTGGCACCGCGGGCAGTCACGGATCGCCCTTGGGTGATGATGAGATTGCGTTGACCCGGGCGGCGCTGGATTGGCCTCATGCACCCTTTGTCATTCCTGAGGCGCTTAAGAGTGATTGGGATGCCCTTAAAAACGGGGCGGTCGCGGAAGCAGCCTGGCAGGAGACCTTTGCAGTCTATACCGAGGCATTTCCCGAATTAGCGCAAGACTTGACGCGCCGGATGCAGGGTGAATTGCCCGCAATATGGCCCGAGGCGATGGCAACCTTGCGACGTGATGCGCAGGAAACCGGCAAAGTACTCGCTAGCCGGCAAGCTTCTGGCGAAGTCATTGCCCAGCTTTCAGCGCTACTACCGGAACTCCTTGGAGGATCTGCTGATTTATCCGGATCGAACAATACCAATTGGCCGGCTGCGGCGCCGATCACTGCCGAGGACGCCAGTGGCAACTATGTCTATTATGGCGTGCGCGAATTTGGTATGACGGCGATCGCCAATGGCATGGCCTTACATGGTGGGTTGACGCCGTTTAGTGGAACCTTCTTGATGTTTATGGAATATGCCCGCAATGCGGTGCGGATGTCGGCTTTGATGGGGCTGCAGAATATCCACGTGTATACCCACGACAGTATTGGGCAAGGCGAAGATGGCCCGACGCACCAGCCGGTCGAGCAGCTGACCAATTTGCGAACAACACCCAACCTACAAGTATGGCGACCTTGCGACACGGTCGAGACCGTGAGCGCCTGGCAAGCGGCGATTGAGCGCCGGACAGGACCAACGGCACTCGTGTTCTCCAGGCAGAATCTCGCGCATCAAGATCGGGATGCTGATCAGCTCAATACCATTGATCAAGGCGGCTACATCTTATTTGAACCAGCCTCGAGGCCTGTCGCAATTCTGATTGCAACGGGTTCAGAAGTTGAAATCGCGCGTCAAGCCGCGCTGACCTTATCGGCGGGTGGCCAGCCGACGCGGTTGGTTTCGATGCCCTGCGCCGAAGTGTTTGCGGTGCAATCCGAAAGCTATCAGCAGCAGGTGTTACCAAAAGACCTCCGCGTTCGCGTGGCCGTCGAAGCAGGGCATGGCGACTACTGGCGTAAGTGGGTGGGCCTAGACGGCGCGGTAGTGAGCATAGATCGTTTTGGTGAGTCTGGCCCTGGTCCGGATGTGCTCGCCCATTTTGGCTTTAGCGCGGAGCATATTGTGGCGACGGTCAAGGGCTTGCTCTGAGATGCGGTTGCCCAGCCTTTCAGATTTTGAACTCACTGGGAAGCGACTTCTCATCCGCCAGGACTTAAATGTGCCCATGAAGGATGGGCGGGTGACCAGCGATGCTCGCCTTCGCGCGGCTCTGCCAACTTTGCAGTATGCCTTGGCCCAAGGCGCGCAGGTGATTGTCATGTCGCATTTGGGTCGCCCGAAAGAAGGCGTTGCATTAGCGGATCAGCCTGAGGTCAGTTTGGCGCCGGTAGGGCGCGCGCTTGAGCAACTTCTGGGTCAATCGGTGCAGCTGGTTGATCAGTATTTGGATGGTTTGCCAGTCACTGAAGCGAAAATCGTATTGCTGGAAAATATTCGAATCAATGTTGGCGAAAAAGCCAATGATGCAGGTTTGTCCAAACAATTGGGCGCGTTGTGCGATATTTTTGTAATGGACGCTTTTGGTACGGCACATCGCGCTCAGGCGTCGACCGCGGGGGTTGCCCAATATGCGCCTGCTATCTGTGTTGGGCCTTTGCTGGCCGCCGAGTTGTCGGCATTGTCTGAGGCATTAGAGCAGCCGAAGGCGCCGGTGGTTGCCATTGTTGGGGGCAGTAAAGTCTCAACCAAGCTTGAAGTGCTTGAGGCGCTCAGTCAAAAAGTCGATACCTTGATTGTCGGAGGCGGCATTGCTAACACCTTTATAGCGGCGGCCGACTTTGACGTTGGGTGTTCCTTGTATGAGCCCGGATTGGTAGATGCTGCCAAGCGGATCGGCACGCGGGTTCAGATGCCAGAGGTCGTTGATGTTGTCGTGAGCGATCAATTACATGCCGATGCGCAAGCAGAAGTAAAGATGGTTGAAGACGTCACCGAGACGGATATGATTTTGGATCTCGGGCCGCAAACCATGGCGGGCTTTTTGCCGATAATTGAAGGCGCCGCGACCATCGTCTGGAATGGTCCATTGGGTGTTTTTGAGTTTGAAGCCTTTGCTGGGGGCACCCGTGCACTGACCGAGGCGATTGCGGCAAGCTCGGCTTTTTCTTTGGCGGGCGGTGGTGACACCTTGGCAGCCATTGATGCATTTGAGGTGGCTGAGAATATCAGCTATATCTCAACCGGAGGTGGCGCATTTCTTGAATTTATCGAAGGTAAAACCCTACCCGCCATCGCCGCACTTGAAGCGAGGGTCCGGCAGGACCAATTGGTCATCCATTCGTCAGAACAGGAGTAAAGCAATGGCTTTAGTCAGCATGCGGCAACTATTGGATCACGCAGCCGAGCACCAGTATGGCGTGCCAGCATTTAACGTGAATAACTTGGAACAGATCCGCGCAATTATGGAGAGCGCGGATGAAACCGATAGCCCAGTGATCGTGCAGGCCTCGGCGGGCGCAAGAAAGTATGCGGGCAGTAATTTTTTACGGCATTTGATTTTGGCCGCCATTGAGGAATTTCCGCATATTCCCGTGGTGATGCATCAGGATCACGGTGCCTCTCCTGCGGCATGCCAGCGCTCTATTCAACTGGGTTTTTCATCGGTCATGATGGATGGCTCGCTCTTGGAGGATCAAAAAACGCCGGCAAGCTATGAGTACAATGTACTGGTGACCCAACAGACCGTTGCGATGGCTCATGCGTGCGGCGTAACCGTTGAAGGAGAGCTCGGGTGCCTGGGCTCGCTTGAAACGGGTGAGGCTGGTGAGGAAGACGGCGTTGGCGCGAGCGGCACCTTATCGATGGCGCAAATGTTAACGGATCCAGACCAAGCCGCGGATTTTATTCAACAAACCGATTGTGACGCGCTCGCGATTGCCATTGGCACAAGCCATGGTGCTTATAAGTTTTCCCGTCCCCCGACGGGCGATATTTTGGCGATTGAGCGGATAAAAGCGATCCATCAAAAAATCCCAAACACCCACTTGGTGATGCATGGCTCTTCCAGTGTGCCTCAGGAGTGGTTGAAGGTGATCAATGCCTTCGGCGGCGAAATCCCAGAAACCTATGGTGTGCCAGTCTCTGAGATCCAAGAAGGGATTCGACATGGGGTTCGTAAAATTAACATCGACACCGATCTGCGGCTCGCGTCAACCGGTGCAATCCGGCAGTTCTTAGCGGAACATCCTGCTGAGTTTGATCCCAGGAAATATCTAGCCGCATCGATGGTCGCGATGAAGCGTATCGTAAAAGCGCGGTATGAGGATTTTGGCACTGCGGGGAACGCTTCAAAAATTAAACCGATTTCTCTTGAAGCGATGGCCGGTCACTACCCCTAGTGCGGCGGAGCTTGATGACGCACTGAGCGCGTAGATTTGAACGCGCCATTGATGAGCCGATGATGAAGGTGTAAGTGGCAGATATTTAGTCGCTTGCACGGCGTTGTTGGGTGTGTACTTCGCCGTCGAGATCCATCAACAAAACATCAGCCCGCCGCGCGGCAAACAAGCCGTTGGTCACGACGCCGGCAATCTGATTAATTTGTGATTCCAAGTGAGCAGGGTCTGTGATGTTGAGATCGTGCACATCTAATATTTCGTTGCCATTGTCGGTTCGGGTGTTTTCCCGCAGCACAGGTGTGCCACCCAGGCCGACTAACTTTCGAGCAACCAATGAACGTGCCATCGGAATGACTTCGATGGGCAGGGGGAACGTGCCGAGCTGCTCGACCCATTTACTGCGGTCGGCAATGCACACGAATTGATCTGCTGCACTGGCCACAATTTTTTCACGCGTGAGGGCGGCGCCCCCGCCTTTGATCATGCTGAAGGCTGGGTTGATTTCGTCTGCGCCATCGACGTATACCGCCAGAGAAGAAACCTCATTGAGCTCAACGACGCGAATTCCGTGGGATTTCAGTCGATCAGCAGACGCAACCGAGCTTGCGACCGCGCCCGCAAACCGATGCTGCATGGCGGCCAGGGCGTCAATAAAATGGTTCGCTGTGGAGCCGGTCCCAACGCCAATATAGGCATCAACTTGCAACCAGGGATCGATATAGTCGGCCGCGGCGATCCCAAGAAGACGTTTTATTTCATCTTGATTCATGATTAGAGCCCCGATCACTGTTGGTTAATATGAAGTGTGAAGGTTACCTGATCTGAGCCGTGCCCAGGAAGAGGCTGTAGCGCGTATTGCGATGACGGCCGCCGTCTTCGCGTCGTACGGGTCAAAGCTCAGCCGTTATTAAAAGTTTGAGGTAGAGAACGGTTCCTGAACCACTGACCGCTGCTGGGCCGCTTTTGGATTCAGCGCCTTTTCCGAGCGTTGCACACAGTTGCAAATAGTTACAGATAGTTTCGGACGCCCGCAGGCAAGCGAAAATATTAAAAGTGGGTCTAATCCTGCGCGCTGAGGTGGAACTGCTCAAACTCTGCTTCAAAAGATAGTAGGGCGGGGTCTTCAATATGATCGATATAGAGTTTTCCGATGAGATGATCGAACTCGTGCTGGACAACGGTTGCGGCAAAGCCACTAAAACGGCGCTGCTGGGCACAACCCTCGGCATCTAAATAGTCTACCTGAATTGCCTGGGGCCGATTGACGAACCCGCGTAAGCCCGGCACAGACAAGCATCCCTCCCAATAACCTTTCGTTTCTGACTTTAAAACCGTCACTCGGGGGTTAACAAAAACACTGAATTCAACGGCGCCTAAATCTCCATATCGCGAAGGGCCCTCGTCGATTTCGATGATGGCCACCTGAACCATTTCATTTATTTGCGGCGCGGCTAAGCCGATGCCGCCAGCAGCGTGAAGCGTGTCACGCATATCTTGGATCAAGGTGCGAAAGCGGGGCGTGTTGATATCTTTTTCAGGAAATTGCGAAGCACTGGTTCGTAGGCTGGGATGGCCCATACGTATAATGGTTCTAATGGTCATAGTAGCTCCAGAGGGTTTAGAGGCAAGGGTCTGCAATACGGCACTTCGTGCGGTTTACCCCGGTTTGATCTGAAAGGTTTCTTCCGGTGTTAAAACATAATCTAGCGGGATATCCCATGGGTTGGTGGAAAATGAACACTGCTGAAAGCCGTGGGCGAGGCCAATTAAGATCGGCCTTTTGGACTCGGTTAAACAGTCCGCAAGTGTCCGGTCGTAGTAGCCGCCACCCATGCCCAATCGCGCGCCGTTTTGATCAAAGCCGACCAAGGGCATAAAGAGAACATCATGGTCCAGTACGGGGACCTCGCTCTGGGTGTCCTGAATGGGTTCTAGGATCTTG
The DNA here is from genome assembly GCA_018647445.1 of Gammaproteobacteria bacterium. Classification (GTDB taxonomy): domain Bacteria; phylum Pseudomonadota; class Gammaproteobacteria; order Pseudomonadales; family Azotimanducaceae; genus UBA9926. The sequence continues at coordinate 524 of JABGTE010000173.1, read as the reverse complement.
TAGTGATTTTGATGAAAGCGGGTGGTTGGGCCGATGCGAGAAAACGTTAAAAATTGGTTCGAAATAATGGGCAACGTGCAGGTGAGCCCGAGAACCAAGGCGTCTTGTAGGATTGGTAAGCCGGATAGCTCGCCGTCATTTGGCCAGTAAGCGCCGAGGATTCGAAGATTAAGACGCGCAATCAGCAGTCCTGCCGCCTTTGCAACTGCCTCTGCCGCCCAATGCTGTTCGGCCTGGGTTAGACCGCGGCGGTGACTGCGTAAGGTCTTTCTATTCACGTGGACCAAGGTGCCCAATCTCCTTGTTGTCACGGATACATCAGGTGCTTAAGGTTTTAATGGTCCTGATAACCATGACTGCGCTCGAACGGATGACGCCCCAAATTGCCGCTGTCTGAAAGGCCCTTGAACCCTGCGGTTCAAGACGGTGGTCTCCAACGACCCGAAGGCTCCCCGCAAAACGGATATGCGCACAAGTATCGAAAAAAGACCCCCTAGCGGTCGCTTAAAGGGTCGAGGACATAT
>JABGTE010000147.1 GCA_018647445.1 Gammaproteobacteria bacterium | reverse complement strand
CAGGCCATACCAAAGGCTCGATTCAAGGTGGTCGGCGAACGGTCGAGCCCGCCATAAATATAAACCTGCTTGTAGGTGGTTGAACCGTAACGAGAGAATTCACCCATTTTCGCATTCTGCGCCACTTCCATTGCCGTTAAGATTTGACCGGCTAAGGTGCCGCCACCGGTTGCATCAAAGCCCAAGGTCGCATCCGTTGCGGTCAGCGCACTCACCAGATCACCCATAAAACCGGGGTCACTAGAATTCAACGCGTGGGCGGCGCCAATGCTCTTGAGCAGGTCCACATGTTCTTGTTTGCGAACAACATTCACCAATTCTACGCCATCTTTTAGGCAGATTTTCACCAGCATTTGACCCAAATTTGACGCCGCCGCAGTATGCAATAGAGCCGTGTGCCCTTCCTGACGCATGGTCTCAACCATGCCTAAGGCCGTGAGCGGATTCACAAAACAAGACGCACCTTGCTTCGCCGATACGCCTTCGTTCATCAACAAGCACTGACTTACTTTCAGAACGCGATATTGGGAGTACATCGCGCCGCCTAACACCGCGACAGTTTTGCCCATCAATTGCTGGGCTGCATCACTGCTACCCGCCTGAATCACGACGCCTGCACCTTCATTACCCGCTGGCATTGCGTGACCAACTCTGGCGCCAATGTGCCGGCGCATTGCCTCAGGCACCATCGCCGTGACGGAAGGCCGTCCATCGACCTCACCATAGGTTGCGGTAGCAATATCGGCTGGTCCGAATAAGAGCCCGAGGTCCGACGGATTGATTGGCGCGGCATCAACCCGAACCAGCACCTCATCCTCTTTGGGATCTGGAAAATCAACATTGACCAAGGAAAGGCTTAATTCACCTTCCGCACTAATGCACGTTTGAAACTGCAAGCCTTGCTCAGCCATGTTTACTACTCCCTTAAAGTGTTTTGTCAAAATTAATATTTAGGACGAGAACCCTACGCCGATCATCTGATTCGATCAATGTTTACATCACTAACGAAATCTAAAACCATCTTCTACGTTCTCATCGATTGTCAGAGTTCGTTTAATGCGTTGGGATACTTTTCAAGTTACTCGGCAATGGCTTGGATTGCACATCACTCTACAACCAATGCTAGGATACTGCTTCAATTCAATGACCTGGAGAAGATCCGATGACACAAGATATCTACGTCGCCGCGGGCGTGCGATCCGCACTCGGAAATTTTGCCGGGACGCTCAAAGACAAACCGATGACCGAGCTGGCCTCGGAAATTGTGCAAAGCTGTATCAAACGATCAGGTACCGACGCCGCCGAATTTGATCATCTGGTTTTCACTGCAACCTGCCCAACCGATAAGGATTCGCTGTTTGCCGCTCGGGTTGTCGGGATGAAAAGCGGGCTGCCAGCAGAGGCTGGCGCGTTGGACGTGTCTCGCGCTTGCGCCAGCGGCCTGCAAGCCATCTTGGCGGCAGGGCAGCAAATCGCGACCGGCCACAGTCATTTGGCAATCGCAGCTGGTGCCGAAATGTTCAGCCGAGCGCCCTTCGCGGTGACCACCAGCCGATGGGGCCAAGCCCGAGGGCACCAGCAACTCGAAGATATGCTTGAGTGGTGCTACCGCTGTCCATTTTCGCTCGAATACATGGGCGATACCGCAGAGAACCTTACAGAGAAATATGGCTACGAACGAGCGCCAATGGATGAGTATGCGTTGCAGAGCCAAGAACGCGCCTTGGCCGCGATTGGGTCGGGCTTTTTAGGACGCCAGATCCAACCCGTTATGGTGCCCAGTGGCCGCTCGCAGGTTGAATTTGCGATCGACGAGTCGCCCAGAGCAGGACTCACCCTTGAAAAACTAGCAAGCCTCAAGCCAGCCTTTAAAGAGCATGGCAAAGTGACTGCTGGCAATTCATCTGGCGTCACCGATGGCGCAGCCGCCATGGTCGTTGGTAGTTTAGATCGCATGCGGGCGTGCGGGGTTTCCCCCGTCGCGAAAATCGTTGATTGGGCGGTGGTTGGCGTTGAGCCAAGCCTGATGGGTCATGGCCCCGTGCCTGCGATTTCGCAGTTGCTCAAGCGGGTCAATCTTGGCATCAGCGATATTGATTATTTCGAAATCAATGAGGCCTTTGCGGTCGTAAACTTGCATGCAGAGGCACAATTAGGCATCTCTCGAGACCGGCACAATCTGTATGGCGGCGGCATCTCGGTTGGACATCCGCCCGGTGTCACCGGCCTGCGCATGATGCTCAATGCAACCCAGCACTTACAAGACACCGGCGGCCGGTATGCGATCCTGTCAATGTGCTTGGGCGCGGGACAAGGCATGGCAATGCTGATTGAGAATGCAGCAGCGCTGTAAAACTTGTGAGCCCTCGACGGAGGACTTAATCAACGACTTCGTAACAGGGTT
>JABGTE010000100.1 GCA_018647445.1 Gammaproteobacteria bacterium | reverse complement strand
GGCCCGTCACAGAATCGCGGTGCCAATCTCCCCAATAAAAGGTGTGCATGGGATAGAGCGCCGGGAAAATGCCGAGATCTTTCAGGCTGTTAATTTGATCCTTCCGAGTAAATTGGCCATGAATCATCACCGTGCGATGATCTCGATTTTTAAGGTTGGATTGGGCGCGTTTGAGCAGCCTGATCAATTGATCGATGGCAGCATCCCCATTAGTGTGCACCAGTAACTGCCAATTGTTGGCGAAGGCTAAGGACATCCACTCAAGGGCTTCTTCATCCGTAAACGCGGGGTACCCTGAATATTCTGGTGGTTGCCCGCTCGGCGGCACCAGGTAGGGCTTTGTGAACCAAGCTGTCTTGCCTTGCGGCGATCCGTCGAATGTCAGCTTGACGCCACCGATCCTAAAGCCGTTCAGGTACTCTTTAGAGATTTGTCGGTCCTTGAGTAACGCCTCTCCGCCGATCGCTGCAATGTCAGGGTACGAAATAATGTCGATATCAAACCCATGAGACGCGGCAATCTGCGGCAGTATATTGAGTGTTTCAAGATCTGTTTTTCCTTCTTGCACGGTTGTAAAGCCGTTAGAAAGGTAAGCGTGTTCGCCTGCTTTATATAAAGTAACCAAATCTGGCGTACTGAAATCTGGGATTAATCGGAAAAATATCATGAAGTGCGCATTTTCTTGCATCACCCCGTTGGGCGTCTTGCCATCGCTTTCACGTTCGATGACGCCGCCCGCAGGGTCTGGTGTCTCGGCGGTAATGCCCATGATTTCAAGTGCTTTTGAATTGTACGCTCCGATGTGCCCGGATTGGTGCATGACAACAATCGGGATTTCGGTCGAGACGGCATCTAAGTCATGTCGATTGGGGTGTCGCTGTTCAACGAGTTGAGAATCATCATAGTTAAAGCCGATTGCGACCTTATAGTTTTTAGCAATCGGGGAGGTTGCTATGAAGTGGCTGATTTCAGCCTGCAACCCGGCGATGGTATTTACGGGTCCATCGGGCGCGGGTAATAAATTAGCGACCATAGCTTGGGTGCCAACGCCTGCGAAATGGCTATGGGCGTCAATAAAACCAGGTACGACGGTTGCACCAGCTAAATCGACGATCTTTGTTGACGGGCCTTTTAGTCTTAAGAGCGTTTCGCTGTCGCCAACGCCCGAAATAAGACCCTCTTTAGTCGCCAGCGCCTGAGCGAAAGGCTGGGCTTCATTGATGGTGATGATATTGCCATGAATGTAAATGGTATCAGGATGATCGTTGATTTCTTGGGCGCAGGCCGTGGCCAACGAGATAAGGATCCCGTACAAAAAAGCCCGGAGGATAATGTGCATGCTGAACTCCTAAGATGCATAAAAGTTTAAGGGTGTGGGCGTTGTCACCAACGCTGAACACTATCAATTCAGAACCCCAAAAAAATTGCCTTGATACCGGGGTGTTTTATGTTGCGTTACTCGCGATGGTTTCTGTTTCTGACAGAGGGTCAGCGCCTCAAAAAGCACCCGCTAACGGGTTCTATTTGAGCGAAATAGTGAGCATACATCATTGCCAGGTTTTAGATGTCTCCTTGAAAAAACTGCCGCGAGCTTGCGTTGTATCGTTGCCTGTCAGCAGCTCTTTGGTTTTTATGGCGGCCCGTTGGATTTAGATCAAGATATGGTGGCGAATAGTCGTTGTTGCTTTTCTTAGTTGAAGTGCAGCAAGGATCCATTCATAAAGCCGAGTAACCAAAAGGTGCAATGGTAGATTCTGCGATTAAGCCATAAAGCCTAGCCGCACTGGGTCGAGGCTCGATCGTTATTGGGTCAGGTTGTTTTGTGCCGCGAGATCAGTCGTTGATTCTTGACCCGGAGCCTCAAACAGGAGCTACCCTTTCAAGCTTTGGCGATCGGGGTTTTGGCAAAGATGCATAAAGAAGTTGTCTGAGTTCTTGCTGGGTCTCTCGGTGTTTGGGGTTGTCCCAAAGATTGATGACCTGGTCCGGATCCTCATTTAAATTATAGAGCTCTCCCTCGCTGCCATCATACAGATGGCTGGGCTCATAACAGGTGATCAGCCATCCATCCTTGTGACACAGGCTTTTAAGGTGCATATCGATTGGCCCGTGTTCTGAATCCCATTCTGTGAGCTGAAACTGGCGGTCTTGCGCTTTGGCCTCATCATTTGTTGTCGGCATCGCCACCCCTTCGCAATAGTCTGGTGGCGCGATACCTGCGATGCGACAAAATGTTTTGGCCAGGTCAACGTGCCCTACCGGCGCTTGGATCGTTTGTGGGGTGAGACTCGCACTTTTAGCAGGCTGCCAAATCATAGGCAGACGCATGAGCGCGTCAACATGATATGGGCCCTTAAACATCAGGCCAAAGTCACCCTGAAGCTCGCCGTGGTCGGTCGTAAAGAAAATGTCGGTTTGGTCTATCAGGTTGTTCGTGGTCAGCCATGCGACAACCCGACCGACCGCATCATCAATGAGCTCGTTTTCAATGTGTGTGTAGGCGTTAATTTCACGGATTTGATCTGGGGTTAGGCTTGCCGGCACAAAATCCCTTGGCGACTCTAGGTTGCTCCAGATCGTGCCTTCATAATAGCCTCGCCAATGCTTTGGTTTTTGGTCGAGCAACGCGAGCCGTTCCTCGTGGGTCTCTCGATAAAGTCTCGGCAAAGGCATATCTCGCCAATCATGGCGATGCAGCTCGCTCCTTGGAACATCCCAAGGGTGGTGGGGGTCCGGAAAACTCATCCAACAAAAGAACGGGTTCTGATTCAGCCCGGATAGCCAGTTGATGGTGCGATCGGCGACCCAGTGGGTGTGATAAAGCTCAGTCGGCACGTCCATGGGCCAGACTTGCAAGGCGCCGGTTTCGCCGCCGCTGGCGGTATTTTGACCGCGGTCAGTCACCATGGGATAAAACGCATCTTTATAGGTTGGATGAGATTGCATCCAGGCGTCGTAATGGGAATGGCCTTCAAAAAAATGGTTGGCGAGTTCCATATGGTCGAAACCACGATGAGGGCCCGTGCTACCAAGCGCTGCCATGCGGTTCTCAAAAAAAATTTCAGGGGCGCCAAGCCAAGGCTCAAAGTGGGCTTTGCCGAGCAGGCCGGTTTGATAGCCGTGTGCCTGTAAATGATGGGCGATGGTGGGCGCCTCTTCAGGCAGGCAGACGCCATTCATCCAGACCCCGTGGGATGCAACATGTTGACCGGTCATGATGGTTGCTCGGGCCGGCATGCACACCACGTTTTGGTTGTGCGCGCGTTGGTAGTTGATGCCGTTGTTGGCCAGTTGATCGATGTTTGGGGTTTTTGCGATTGTGCCACCATTGCAGCCGAGCGCATCAAAGCGCATTTGGTCCGTGGTGATCAGTAAAATATTGCGCTGGGTGGCGGACATATTGATCCTTGATTTCAAGCGTTTTGTCGGTCGAATGGCGTTAGTAGCTGAATCACCACGCTGAACCAAAGCTTGTTGCTCCCGCTATAGAAACGTCGTTGTTGGTTACCTTGCGGCAACGTTTTCTTTTGCGTTGGCGTAAGCGCGCCCTAGTGAATTGGTTCAAATAGGATGCGCGCGGTAATTTCAGGGTTTCCCATTCTGGATTGTCTGGGGATAAGAATCGCAGTGGCAACTAAAAGAGTCAAACCTCCTGTTAGGAAATGGCTTGCCTTTTGAGGTGCGCGTTCAGAAATGCTTTGCAGGCTGGACGACGGTTTAACCTTAGTGGATCGCTGCGGCTGTTTTTGTGAAGAGTACTTGTGGTTTAACTAAAAAGCCGTAGCCGTGACCAAACTGCCGCGCTGTTCATCTCAAGCTTGAATGTGGTTACATAAGAGCTAAATTTGCTGACATTTAAAGGAGTTGCCGCAATGATCAATTTGGACGGTAAAGTAGCACTGGTAACCGGTGGTACCCGCGGTATTGGCCGAGGGATCGCGGAGGCTTTTCTGGCGGCAGGGGCATCGGTTGCGATTAATGGCAGGTCGCCCGACAAGGGTGCGGCGACGGTGAAGGAATTGTCTGCGGGTGATCGCGCCTTTTACATCGGAGGCGACGTTACCGAAAAAGCAGAAGTGGAAGCGATGGTTGATGCAACGCTTGTGCATTTCGGCAGGATTGATATTTTGGTGAACAACGCCGGCGGCTCAACCGGATTCGCGCCGATTCATGAGCTCAGCGAAGCGGCCTGGCAAGAGGCCAGCGCATGGATTTTAGATTCCTGCTTTTGGGCCACCCGTCGCGTGCTACCCGATATGCTGCAACGCCATTGGGGTCGGATTATCAATGTGTCGTCGGTGGAGGGCAGCCAGGCGAGCAAAAAAAATGTGTCGCACTATATTACCTTCAAGCATGCCATGAACGGGTTCACCAAAGCAGCAGCGTTTGAATATGGCGACCAAGGTATTACCGTTAATGCAATCAGTCCTGGAGCGGTGGAGACCGATCTAATGATGGCACAGGGCCCTGCAGCGGCGGAGTCGATGGGGCTGACGTATGAAGCTTTTAAGGATGGGTATGCGCAGGAATCAGCGATAAAGCGGCTCAACACGGTCGATGAGGTGGCGGGTCTCGCGCTGTTTTTGGTTGGCGAGCAGGCTGGGGGCATCACGGGCGCTATACTGCCGGTTGATGGCGGTACAGGCCTGTAGCAATCTGGGGAAGGTCGTCTACGCACCCTTATAAATCCTCACGGTGGGCAGCGATCGCGAAAGCATTTTAGCTGCAAGCACCGCCTTGCGGCGGCGGTCGTCTGCGATGTTCTGGCGTCAGATACGGCATTTTTGAGATCTCAGAAACTGGGACGCCGCGCACTTCATGCCATGCCCCCTTTTATACTGATCAACCTTCGGGGCGCGCCAAGTCAGATAAATTCTGATCAATCTCGCTTGCGATGCAAACTATTTTAAAACATGCTCAAAGGAGACTTTCGGTCGAATTAAGGAGCAACCTATGATTTCAATTCCAGCCTTGCCAAGCGGTTTTTCCAACGGACTACTCACGGATATTTTGCAAGAACACGGTTGTTTGCCTAGCAGCGGCACGGTCAGTGGCATTACGCAATCCTTGATCGGTGATGGCACGGGGATGATGGCTGAGCTGGCAAAGTTAAGCCTGACCTATCATGGTGATCAAGGCGCCGCGCCGCCAACGCTCATTGCAAAATTCTCTTCGCAAAATCCAACTAATCGTGAAATCTCGATGAGTTACAAACTCTACGAGCGTGAAGCGCGTTTTTTTCAGGAAATCGCCCCTCAAAGCGCGACCAGTACCCCGAGTATTTATTTCGTTGGTTTTAAAGGAGATCAGTTTCTGATCCTGATGGAAGATTTATCGGATTACCAAGTGGGCAGCCAAGTTATTGGTGCAGACCTTCGTCAGACCGAATTGGCAATCGACGAGCTGGTAAAATTGCACGGACCCTTCTGGGGGCAAGTGACCGAATTAGATTGGGTGCCGCCTATTTCTGGTAGCTACCATGCCGATAACATGGTGCAGTTCTCAGCAATTGGTGCGCCTGCGACCATTGAACGATTCGCGGACTACTTAACGCCTGATTATGCTCAACACTTGCCAGCATTTTTGTCAGCGCTGCCGAGTCTGCAAGCTCTGATGAACCAGAATCCTGTCACGCTCTGCCATGGTGATTTCCGGATGGAAAATTTGCTCTATGGCACGTCGATCGAACACGATCCAGTGATGGTGATCGACTGGCAAGGACCGTTGCGAGCCAGCGGCATGAACGATGTGGCATTGTTCTTGGGGCAAAGTACCCAAACAGCGGTTCGGCGAGCGCATGAGCAAGCGTTGGTTCAGCGCTATGCGACGGGTTTGCAAGCGATGGGTATCGGAGGGCTCGATGGTGCTGCAGCGTTTGAAAACTATCGGCTGAGTGTTTTGTATAATTGGGTGTATGTAACGGTTGTTGCGGGCACGCTGGATGTAAGCAATCCAACCGCCTACGCTTGGATGGCGCAAATGGTGGCGCGTCAATCCGCGGCGTCAGATGATCTTGGGTGCTACGACTTGCTCAAATCAATCATGGCGTAATGGGTGTAACGAGCAGCGTTAAACTGGATCGGCGCGGCGCCGCGGGGTTTAACTGCGTGCCGCCGGGTTTAGCTACGTAAAGGAGGCATTGCTTCGAGGCGGCTGCGCGCCCGCGTCAACTCGCCAAAGAGAATTAAGATCCGGTAATCAATCTTGTTGGCCCTCGTCCGCGTTATAATAAGATGAAAACTCCTGGGCTTGTTGGACATAAACTAGTCGTTTTACGAGGTTAACAGACGATGAATAGGTTTAGCCGAGAAACGCAGCGGACCGGTAGAAATCAGGCTCACCAAATCTTATAGCTTGTTTGCGGTGAAAGGTGGCAGGCGATGCTCACCATACAGTATTTACGTTAACGAAAAGGAAATCTCATGTTGCAGGTTACGAAAGCCGAGGACGTTATCGATCACGGATTATCGCTGGGTGCCGATTTTGCGGAGCTCTTTGTTGAACGCAGTTTGACCAATGCCATCAGCACGCTCAGTAATCAGGTTCAGTCCGTTGAGTCTGGCATCGATTTTGGAATTGGGGTGCGGTTGGTGTTTGGGAGCAAGGTCCTGTACGGCTACACCAACAAAACCGAAGCCGAGGAACTTAAACGGATTATGGGTGAGCTCGCGGCCATGGACCTAAGAGACCCGAGGGTTTTGATGCAGGCCTTCGATTATTCGGAGCCCGTCGAGCATCACCCCGCACATCGAATTTTATCTACGGATGCAGATGTCGACAGCAAGGTGGCGTATCTCCTAGCGGCAGATGCGGCGGCGCGGGTCAGCAGCAACCTCATTTCTCAAACCCGGGGCGCTTGCCGTCAGAAAGAGCAACGTATTGAGATTTTCAATAGCGAAGGCTTGCACACCACGGACGCAAGAAACTATGTCCGAGCAACGCTGACCGCAATTGCCTCGGACGGCCAGGACCAGGCGACGGGTATGTGGAGTGATGGCGGCCTCTTGGGCTGGGAAATCAAAGAGCAGGTTGATCCTAAGAAAACTGGCGATGAGGCAGCACGCCAGGCGCTGGTCAATCTGAGCGCAAAAGCTTGCCCGTCTGGTCGGATGCCCGTCGTGATCGGCAATGGTTTCGGTGGGGTTATCTTTCATGAAGCTTGTGGTCATCTGCTCGAGACGACCTCGGTTGCTAAGAAAGCGTCGGTTTTTCACGACAAAATGGGTGAAATGATTGCCAATGAAGCGGTCAGTGCCGTTGATGATGGCACGATGGTCAACGAATGGGGCTCGATTAACATCGACGATGAAGGCATGCAGACGCAGAATACTCAGCTCATCAAAGATGGCCGTCTGACCAGCTTTCTCGTGGATCGATTGGGAGCAGCGCAAACAGGTTATGAGCGTACGGGTTCAGGCCGGCGAGAATCATATAAATACGCCCCAGCCTCCAGAATGCGAAACACCTTTATTGAATCCGGGGATTCAGAGTTTGATGACATGATCAGCTCAATCGACCGTGGCATTTACGCGGCTCAAATGGGCGGCGGTTCCGTTCAGCCAGGTACCGGTGAGTTTAATTTTGCCGTCACCGAAGGCTACTATATCGAAAATGGGAAGATTCAATATCCCGTCAAGGCGGCCACCCTCATCAGCACGGGGCCTGCAGTGTTAAAAGAAATTTCCATGGTCGGGAAAGATTTTTCGTTAGCTTGCGGGATGTGCGGGTCAGTATCGGGCGCCGTACCGACCTCGGTGGGTCAAGCCACGCTAAAGGTGGATGAGATCCTTGTCGGAGGTCAGGCCTGATGAGTATTGCAAGTCAAGCGGAACAAATTCTTGATCGGGTTCGTGCCGCGGGCGCTGAAGGTGATCTCATCATCGATCAAGGTGAGGCCCTATCTTTGAAGGCGAAAGACGGTGCTTTAGAGGAACACAAAGTCACTTCGAGTCAGGTTTTTGGCTTACGTGTGATTAAAGATAATCGCGTGGGTACAGCCTACAGTGAAGCGGCGGATGGGGAGTCGCTCTCAGCATTGGTTGATCAGGCCTTGCTCAATGCCAGTTACGCAGCGGTTGAGGCACACGAGAAAATCCTCGCCAACGCGCTAAAGCTTGAAACCCAAGACGCGCAATTGAGTCCAACTGATTACACGACGGTTGCTGAGAAAATCGAACTTGCACTGACGATTGAGGCAAACCTTGCGGCAAAGCCGATGGTTAAGAACGTGCCCTATAACGGCGTTCAGGATTCGATTGGTGAGCGCCAGGTTTTCTCAACCACTGGTCTCGAGGCGCGATCAAAAGCCCGAATGATGCATTGTTATGCTTATGCACTCATCGAGTCTGGCGATAAGAATGCGATGGAGGGTATTGGGCAGGCGGCGCGGCGGTTTGCTGAGTTGGATCCGGATCGGTTGGTGGACCGAGCGTATCAAAACACCTTCGATATCTTGCAGGGCGCCGCGATTCCCAGCGGCAAATATGACGTGATTTTTGATGAAGAAATCCTGCCCTCTTTGTTTAACGTGTTTTCAATGATGTTCTCTGGTAAATCTGCGAAAGATGGGGTGAACCCCATGCGGGATAAGCTGGGAGACGAGATTGCGGATTCAAAGCTCACCCTGAGGGATCTGCCGCTCGACACAGATGGATTTGGTTACGCTTTGTTTGATGGTGAAGGCACCCCGGCACAGTCCTTGTGCCTTATTAAAGAGGGCGCCCTGTCATCGCTCATTCACAACAGCATGACCGCGTCTTATTTTAATTCAGCCTCGACCGGGCATGGTACCCGCGGCCCAAGGTCAACGCTGGGAGTGGGCTTGCATCAGCTCGAAATCGATGCTGGTACGGCGGATGACGCGGCATTGCAGGCGGGGGAGTATCTCGTTGTGACGGATTTGACTGGAATGCATTCCGGGGCGAATCCCATATCCGGCGAATTCAGTTTTGGCGCATCTGGTTATCTGTGTCGAGACGGCGCGCGGGTGCAGCCGGTTCGCGGCATTACCGTTGCGGGCAATTTCTATGAATTGCTCAAGCGGATCGCGTTGGTTGGCAGTGTGCAGCATTGGAACTGGGAGCGTTCAGCCAAGATGCCCAGCATTCGTTTTACGGCGTTGTCTGTCTCGGGTTAGCCGCTTGGGCCTGGATTGGGGGCAGGGTTTGCTCGAACCAGCTGGCGGTTTGCTCGATGATGCGTTCGCCGTAGCGCTTTGTCGGATCAAACGCGTTAAATATATGATCGGCGCCTTGCAGAATCCGATATTCAAGCCGAGTGCCGCCGGCTTGCTTCAGAATTTTGGGATCGTGCTGTGGCACGGAGTCCTCTGAGCCGCGCAAAGACAAAAGCGCGCCGCGGTACTGGGGCAGCCCGCGCATGGGATTAAAGCCGATCATGCCGAGCACATGTTCTCGAGTGATCAAAAGAGTGGTCCAGTCCTGTATCGCACCTTCGCCGGTTTCCAAGGCTTGCCGAAAAGGCTCTGCGGGTTGGTCGAGAAGCAGTTCATTCGGATTGAGGATGCTTGACCAAAGTACGAGGGTTTTATACAGCCCGGGTTGCTGGCTGATCAGTTCCATTGCGGTGGCGCCGCCGTAGCTAAAGCCAAGTAGGCCGATGGGTAGCTGGCTGTAGTGTTTGGTCGTCCAATCAACCCCTGCCTGGGCATCCTGCACCCGGCTGACAAACGTGCTGGTTAGACGATAGTTGGTGGCTTCGCGTTCACTTTCACCTCGAATGTTCATTCGCAGTGAGGCAATGTTTCGCTCCGCAAGCGCTTCAGCTTGGCGCTTAAACAGATCTCCTACTTCATCTTTCTGCCCTGACCAGCCGTGAATCATGATGACCATACCGCGGGCACTCGACTTGGCAGGGGGAAGTTTCAAGGTCGCGTTGGCACCAGAAGATAATGTTAGCGAGTGCTCACTCGACTTGGACTCCGCGTTTGCCGTACCGGCCCATAAAATCAAAAGACAGAACTTTAGTAGGCTGCTGTAGGTGAGCTTGTGGCGCGCGCGGAGGATACAGTTTTTCATAGCGGTCGTCTTTGCGGTAGAGCTTGGATTAAAGCAGAACCCATAAATGATGCGAACTTCTTTTTAAGGCGTCGAATTTCTTGGGCACGGGTTCATCTGGCAAAATATAATGAATTCCATTATGTTCTAGACAGAGGTCTTAAAAAACAGAGGCCACGGACCTGTTCGGGTTTGTCGAGAAGAGCGGCTAGTTTTGTTTCGACGCGGCCCTTGATCGCTTCGCGCGAAAGCTGTGGCGTTAACGCTTAGCATGTGCCGGCGGCGCGCCTCAGGGCACGCG
>JABGTE010000200.1 GCA_018647445.1 Gammaproteobacteria bacterium | reverse complement strand
TCATGGCTCGGACGGCAACAGTCTGGCTGGAAGCTTTCCCAATATCGCAGGTCAAAATGAGGCTTATCTGTATAAGCAACTGGTTGATATTCAAACAGGCGCGCGTAGCGCGGTGTTGATGACGGGTATTTTGGATGGTTTAACGCCTCAGAACCTTGAAGATTTAGCGGCTTATTATGCCGCCCAAACGCCTGCCCAAGGCGCGGCCGACCCCGCTCTGGTGGCATTGGGCGAGTCAATTTACAAAGCAGGAATTGCTCGGAAAAAAGTGGCCGCTTGTACGGGCTGTCACTCACCCACCGGACAAGGTAATGGTTTGGCGAAATTTCCAATGTTGGCAGGTCAGTGGGCTGAATATACCGAAGCGCAATTGATGGCTTTTCGATCAGGCGCACGTGGTAATGATGGCGATGGCAAAATGATGCGCATCTCTGCTATGGACTTGAGCGATCCAGAAATTAAAGCGGTCGCATCTTATATTGCGGGCCTCAGACCCTAGTAACGTAAGGTTGTTTAGGAAGTCAGATCACTAGGAGCGTAAAATGAGTCAAACAATCCTCTTTCGAATGAAGCGGTTCACAGTTGTGCCTGCATTGATGTTTGCGCTTTTCAGTTTCGGTGCGCAGGCTGAATACGAAGCTGGAGTCCACTACTTTGAACTGGCGACGCCGATCGCGGTGAGTGGGGATGGCATTGAGGTCACAGAGTACTTCTCCTACGGTTGTAGCCACTGTTATCAATTCGAGCCAATACTGGCAGCTTGGGTTAAAACGTTGCCAGAAGACGTGACATTTAATCGAACGCCCGCGATGTGGAATCAAGGGTACACCTTGCTAGCGCAGACCTACTACACGCTGCTCGCGATGGATCTGTTGGCAACAATGCACCTCGAAGTTTTTAATGCCATTCATTTAAAGCGGGAGAACATCCGAAGCCCTCAGGCGATGGCGGATTACTTGTCCAAAATGGGTGTCGACCCGTTAGCTTTTGTTAAGGTTTTTAATAGCTTTGGCGTCCAATCCAGCCTGCGACAAGCAGATGCTCGTGGGCGAGCCTATCGCGCTACAGGCGTACCAACGCTTATCGTTCATGGGAAGTATCGGATTGAAACGGCTTCTGCCGGTAGCACCCAAGGGATGTTGAAAGTCGCCGAATACCTCATAGATTTAGAACGTCAATAACCAGCAGCGAGCGACGAATGCCTGTCTGGCAGCCTGAAGACGTCCGAGAGGCGGATGAGGCGGTTCTCTGTGCCGCGACCACCGACATCAGGGCGAACCTGTTTTCAACGCCGATCGCAGCGGTCGAGCATTGGGCGGGGCGCAATCCCCAAGCGACCTGTCTCAGTGCTGAGGCCTTAGAACTTTCTTATGAGCAGGTCTCGCAGTTAACGCTTGTGCTGGCAGCGGAGTTTAAAGCGCGAGGGGCCGAGCCAGGTGACCGGGTTGTACTCGAGTTAGAAAATGGCTTGGGGGTTGTCTTGAGTTTTTTGGCGCTCAACCGTTTGGGCGCCGCGGCCGTGATCGTTAGTCCCAGGCTATCCGACTTTGAGCGTCAAAAAATTGTGAGTCATGCCTTACCGATTGCGATCATAACGGCAATCACAGCGCCGAGCGGCGACCTATCACAAGCTATATTGACGACGAATGTGCTGACCGTTCTGGGGCTTGTCTGGTCTGATGATGTTGCCGCTGGGCGGCTCGATCGAGAAAGGCATCCTCTTGCTGCAAATGTTGCCGCGATGATTTATACAACGGGCACGACGGGTGAGCCGAAGGGCGTCATGCTCACCCACCAGAATTTGATGTTTACTGGATTCGTATCTGGGAAGCTGCGCGGTCTTGGTGACGCCGACCGGGTGTTAACCGCTTTGCCCTTATCCCATGCATTTGGATTATCGGCCGTGCTGTGTTCTGTTCTGACACAGGGTGCAAGTCTGGAATTAATGGCCACATTTTCTGCAGTCGGGGTCTTGGCGCGTCTGCGTGATGGCGCAATAACGGGATTTCTGGGTGTGCCTGCAATGTATACCCAGCTGATTAGCCCTGATATCCAGCGTGCTTTAAGCTATCCTTTTCTTCGTTTCCTGTTTTCGGGCGGTGCACCGCTCGACCCAACATTGAAAAAAACAGTCGAGGCCTACTTCGGTTTACCGCTGCACAATGGTTATGGTTTAACAGAGTCAGGGCCCACCATAGCGCAGACCCGACTCTATGCTCCGTTGAGCGACACCTCGGTTGGTTTTGTGATTCCAGGTGTGGACTATGTGATTGTTGGCGCCTCAACCTCAGAGGAAGGTATTGGTGAGCTTAAAGTTCGGGGTCCGAATATTATGGCGGGCTACTATCGAAATAAGGCACAGACCGATCAGGTGTTAATCGATGGTTGGCTGGCAACCGGCGATCTAGCTCGGATCAATGCGTCTGGGGCGCTTGAGATTGTAGGTCGAATCAAAGAACTCATTATAAAAAATGGTTTTAACGTCTACCCTCCTGAAGTCGAAGCAGCACTGCTTAAATTGCCAGAGATTATTCAGGCGGCGGTTATTGGGCAGGCCGTGCCAGGCAATGAAAGAATTATTGCCTTTGTGCAAACGAGCGCCTCAGCGCTTGATCTTGGTTGGATCAATCAACAACTAAGGTTAACTTTGGCAGGGTATAAGTTGTTGGACGAAATCCGGGTGCTAGATCAGTTGCCCGCCGCGCCCTCCGGAAAAATTTTAAAGCATCGACTTGCTGATTTTTTGTAACCGCAGACGAGCAAAAAGCTGAGTGAATTTACGTGTCAGACGACACGCTGCATTGAATTGCGTAGGTTCATAGAATAAAATTTGTCATGGCGCCGAAGAAACTAGTTTTAGTACCGCATCGTTTATCTCTGAGGGGCCTCCCTCGTCGAGTTTCTGCGCACCCCCCAACTCAACCCGCCACCCTGATCGGAAGCCCTGCCTCCGGTCAAATCACTGTTTAGGAGCGCCCGATGGCCAAGATTTTGGATGATATCTCACGAACTTTTGGTGAGTACTTGTTGCTACCCAGGCTAACCCGCCGCGATCAGCATATCGACCGGATCGATTTGTCAGCGCCTTTATCTCGGTCTCATGACGGCGCTCCGGGATCTCTTTCGATTAATATTCCAGTTGTCTCAGCCTGCATGCAGGCGGTGTCTGGTGTCGATCTAGCAGTAGCTCTCGCCCGTCAGGGGGGAATGAGTATGATTTTCTGCTCGCAAAGCATCGAAAGTCAGGTTGAGATGGTTCAAAAGGTGAAGGCCCATAAAGCAGGCTTCGTTGTCAGCGGCGCAAATATCCAGCCCGAAGCCAGTTTGCAAGCGGTGCACGAGTTGATGATCCGCAGCGGACATTCGACTATCCCCGTTACCCGCGATGGCTCGTCCGAAGGCGAGTTTCTGGGTTTGATTACGGATCAAGACTTTTGGGAATTTGAAGATGACCTTCAGAATCTCGTGAAAGACCATATGACGCCTAAAACTGCGGTTATTTTTGGTGTTGAAGGCATTTCTCTTAGAGAGGCAAATCGGCTTCTGCATCGTCATAAAAAGGATTGTTTACCGATTTTGACGGTCGAAGGTCATTTGTCGGCTTTGGTTTTCAAGAAAGATTATGTCGATCATCAGAAGCACCCCCTTGAGTTGTTGGACGAAGGCAAGCGTTTACGAGTCGGTGCGGCGATCAATACGCATGATTATCAGCAGCGCGTACCCGCGCTGGTGGCGGCTGGCGCGGACGCTCTGTGCTTTGACTCCTCTGATGGATTTACCGAGTTTCAGATGGATGGTTTGGCTTGGATCAGGGAGCATTACGGGTCTCAGGTCGTCATTGGCGGTGGCAACGTTGTCTCTGCCGAGGGTTTCGATTATCTCGCTCTGTCAGGACTGGTTGATTTTATCAAGGTTGGTATTGGAGGTGGGTCAATCTGCATCACGCGAGAACAAAAGGGGATTGGCCGAGGTCAGGCATCGGCCCTCCTCGAGGTTGTTGCCCGTCGCAATGCGTATTTCGAGGAAACCGGGATCTATATTCCCATTTGTTCAGACGGTGGTTTGGCGAACGACACACAAGTCGTTATGGCCCTGGCCATGGGCGCGGATTTTGTCATGATGGGGCGGTACTTTGCGATGACGGAGGAAAGCCCGACGTCAAAAATATCGATCAACGGGCAGATGTATAAGCCTTATTGGGGTGAAGGTACTGTTCGTGCCCAAAACTGGCAGCGCTATAGCGAAGGCATGAGTAGTCGAAAGATGATGTTTGAGGAGGGGGTTGATGCGTTCGTACCGTTAATTGGCACAACGTCGGAAGTCTTAGAGACCACACTGCACAAGCTTAAAAGCACCATGATTAATCTCGGGTCAGACACCTTAAAAAACTTTACTGATCAAGCGATCATTACTTTGGTTTCTGAACAATCTATCGTTGAGTCTGGGACATCGAATGTCTTCAAGTTTTCTGGTAATCGCGATGTTGACGAATCTGACTGGGGTAACTAGACGTAATTTCGGCTATACTCGTCGCGCGAATTTTCCAAAGGATCGGCCTCAATGAAAAACCTGCTAATGCTGCCATTTGCCTTCATTTCTTTCCTCGTCTTTGCGGGGCCAATAGAAGATGAAATTATTGCCCGAATCCATCAACCCGGCGCGGTTTGCCTTCAAGGTGAGGCGTGTGCTTCGGCGCAAGCGACATCGGTCGCAAGCTCTGGGTCGGAAAGCCCGGACGCGATTTACAAGCGAAGCTGTGCAACGTGTCATGATTTAGGTATTGCTGGGGCCCCCGCCTTAGCGAATGTTGAACAATGGGCACCTCGACTTGAAAAAGGCATGGAGACACTTTATGCCAGTGGTATCAACGGGCTTGCGCCGGCCATGCCGGCGCGCGGGATGTGCTTTGACTGCTCCGATGATGATATTCGAGCCGTTGTTGATTATATGACGGCATCCGTTCAATAATCTCGAAAGTGCCCGGCGGTTAGTTCTGCCGAAGCATCAAGGCTTCTTCGAGATGCTTGCATGAGACCGCTGGCGTACAGTCGAGATCGGCAATGGTGCGGCTTACCCGGATCAACTTTTCAATGGCCCGGGCTGAAAAATCGAGCCTTTGAGCGGCCTGCAGTAGAAGCTGTTTAGCGCCCGCATCCAGCGCTTCGCGGTCGTTCTGTTGAGGCTCAGCCCGCAGCCTGTGTGTCTTAAAAGCCCGCGCCTGTTTGATCTGATCGATTGCGGTGTCGTGCTCGTGGCGGCGCTTCTTTGGGGCTTCTTGAAAGAAGGTTGCTGGATCTAGTGCCGGGACCTCAACCTGAAGGTCAATTCGGTCCAGAATGGGCCCCGAGACTCGATTTCGATACCGTGTAATGTGTTCGACTGAACAGCGACAAGGCCTGCGGCTGCCCAGCCACCCGCAGGGACACGGGTTCATGGCAGCGATTAATTGGAAGTCTGCAGGAAATCGAACTTTGTAATGCGCTCGACTTAGATCAATACGGCCGCTTTCAAGGGGTTGTCTGAGCTGGTTCAGCACGGCGTGCGCAAATTCGGGCAACTCATCCAGCATCAAGACGCCAAGATGCGCCAACGTGATTTCGCCCGGCCTAGGCGGACTGCCGCCGCCGATGAGTGCCGCAGCAGAAGTCGAATGGTGCACTTCGCGAAAGGGCCGCTCAAACGGCGGCCCTGGTATAGATCCCGCGGTCACCGATTGAATACAAGCGAGCTCCACCATTTCTTGCTCAGTTACTGGGGCCATGAGGCCTAGCATCCGTTTGGCAAGCATGGTTTTACCGGACCCTGGCGGGCCGAACAACAAAACATGATGACCGCCTGTGGCGGCGATTATCAGCGCACGCTTAGCGGCTGATTGTCCTTTAATCTCATCGAGAGCGACTTCAGGTGACGCAGGTGCGCCGTGGCTGTAGCGCTGGGACGTGGTCAGTGGTTTTAATGGCATTTTTAGATCTGACAGGTGATGCACTCCGAGGCAACGCGAGAGGCTAGCGTGGTTGCCGAATTGCGCTTGATTTGATTGCAACAGCGTGACCCCGCGTTGTTCGCAGGCTAAGGCCGCAATAAGTAATCCCGGTACGGCTCGGACTTCGCCGGTCAGGCTTAATTCGCCCATTGCACAAAGGCCTTTAAATCGGTCTGCTTGGATCTGCTGACTGGCTATGAGGATCGACACTGCAATCGGTAGGTCAAACCCGGCATGTTCCTTCGGCACATCGCTGGGCGCAAGGTTAATGACAATGCGCCGATCCGGCATTTTAAATCCTGAGTGCTCGATGGCGGAGCGGATACGTTCCCGGCTGTGCTTCGCACGATGTTCACTCATGCCAACGATATTGAGTTGCGGTAAGCCGTTGCTGATGGTGGCTTCAATTTCGATGGTTTGAGCGGTTAAGCCTATGACAGCTTGACCCAGCACGTGAGCGGACGACATGGCGCGATTTTCTCCTCGGGTTTGGGATGCGTCAGGACATTTAATCCGGCGTTAAGCACGAGTGATAGTCGTTATTCGCCGCACAACAATTGCGCATTGACTGAATATTTTGGTGCGTAATTTGGCTAAGAGCTGTGTGTCATAACCGAAACGGCTCGGGAGCCCTTACAATTCGATAGATTTTGCGGCAACGAAATCTGGCATGGCCTGTGCTTTACATAATGTCAGATCCGATAGATAGCGTTGTCACATACGGCCTTAAGTTCAGTCAGCATCGGTGGGCTAGGCTAAAATGACGTTTTTAAATGAGGATCTAAACGGCGACGGCTGGGAAAGTCGGTGGTTTAAGGCTACTATTTCTCAGTCAAGCTCAATTAGAATGATGAAGCGCGGGATTGAAGCGAATAAGTGTGATGTCAAAGGGTTTGGTGCCCTGCGATGTTGAATTTCAAGCAGCGTCATTTAATAATCGCACGCAGTGCCATCATCCGTGATGGCGAAGTCAAGGAGAGACGATGAAATTAGTAACCGCCATTATCAAGCCCTTCAAATTAGATGATGTCCGAGAGGCGCTGTCTGAAATTTCCGTGCAAGGGATGACGGTCACCGAGGTAAAGGGCTTCGGTCGCCAAAAAGGTCATACTGAACTGTATCGGGGCGCAGAGTACGTGGTTGATTTTCTACCGAAGGTGAAAATCGAAGTCGCGATCGACGATAGCAGCTTAGATTCTGTTATTGAGGCCATTACCAATGCTGCGAATACAGGTAAGGTCGGCGATGGCAAGATCTTTGTGACTGCGCTTGAAGACGTCATACGCATTCGAACGGGCGAAACGGGCGCCGATGCGGTCTAAGCATATTTTTAGGGAACCATGTAGGACGCGCTCACCGAGTGTCGCTCCGAGCAATAGCAGATTATAATATTGTCTATCGCGAGAAGGCTTAATCTGCATGAAGTATCGAAGTACACGAGGTGGGGTGAGTGGGCTATCTTTTAGCCAAGCCGTAATGATGGGGTTGGCAAGCGACGGCGGCCTACTTGTCCCAGAGTCTATCCCGGATGTTAGCGCCCGACTTGCTCAGTGGCAGGGTTTGTCGTATCCGGAACTTGCGAGTGAGGTGATGGCGCCCTTTGTCGGCGATATTGATAAGGCGGTGTTCAAAAAGCTCGTTCTGCGTAGTTATAAAAACTTTCAACATCCAGAAGTCGCACCGCTCGTGAAAGTCGGCGGCGTCCACATCCTGGAATTGTTTCATGGACCGACTCTTGCGTTTAAAGACATTGCGCTGCAATTTCTAGGCGAATTGTTTAGTCATATTTTGACTGAACAAGACGAGGTTCTGAATATCCTTGGCGCAACCAGCGGCGATACCGGTAGCGCAGCCATTGCGGGTGTGCGCGGAAAGCCGGGGATTCGGATCTTCATCATGTTTCCTGACGGGCGAACAAGCCCAATTCAAGAGCGTCAAATGACAACGGTGTTGGATGACAACGTTTTTAATTTGAGTATTAACGGCAGTTTTGACGACTGTCAAAATCTATTAAAGACCGTCTTTAATGATTTGTCTTTCAAAGAAACCTATGCGCTTGGTGCAGTAAACTCTGTTAATTGGGCTCGAGTTTTGGCTCAGGTGGTTTATTATTTTTGGACGTGGTACCAACTCAAGCAGCCTGTTGAATTTGATGTGGCGGTCCCGACGGGCAATTTCGGCAATATATTTGCTGGGTTCATTGCCAAACGAATGGGTTTACCCCTACGTAAATTGGTGCTGGCCACGAATGAGAATGATATTTTGGCGCGTTTCTTCCGGTCTGGCGTGTATGAGCGGGGTGAGGTTCGGTTCAGTAATAGTCCAGCCATGGATATTCAAGTTGCGAGCAACTTTGAGCGTTACTTATTTTATCAGCTGGGCGAGAATGCAACCGCGTGTGCGGCGTTTATGAATCAGTTCCAGACGGAGCAATGCGCTTCGCTGGTTCAACCAGAGGGCTTTTTTGATTGGTTTACCGCGGATGCATTGACCGATTCCGAAACGTTGGGGAGTATTCAAGGTATTTGGCGTGAGTTTAATTACCTTGCCGATCCGCACACAGCGGTTGGGTTCCACTTGGCGCAAAAGCACCAAGACTCCAATGTTCCGATGGTTTGTTTGGCAACGGCGCACCCAGCAAAGTTCGATGACACCGTTGAGGCCGCGATCCCTGGCGTCACCAATCATCATCCGTCGCTGGACGCATTGCTGGGTTTAGAAACGCGAAAAACCGCTATCGTTTCTGACCCCGAAGTGTTGAAGAATTTTATTCGCGCTCGGTGCTGATTCGATCATTGATCCGCTCGATTGCGGTTGGTAGCGCTGTGAGATCAACGATAACCTCTGAGGCGGGTACGGCGTCTGCGACAGATCGCGCTTCGATGGTTGTCTTCCAAACGGTGTGGATTCCAAGCTTTGAGGCCGCGTCGACATCTAAAATCGGATCGTCACCCACGTAAACCATTTCCTCGGGCTGGCATTGAAAATGCTCAAGGGCGGCCAAGAATAAATCCGGTTTAGGTTTGGGTGCCCCAACGTCCTCTGCGGAAAGCTTCAACTGAAAAAAGCCCCCGATGGACAACTGTCCAACATCCGCGTTGCCATTGGTGAGCGTGCACAGTGCATAGGTCTGACTCAGGGCGCTTAGTGCCGCCTCGGCGCCGGAATATAAGGTAACGTGATTGCGAGCTTTTAAGAAGATCTGCATGGCGCGGTCTACAATGTCTTGGGTCTGTTCATGATGCCTTGGCTCGCGTTGTACAAGGCGGTGCAGGATGGCTCGTCTGAGGTCTGTGAGTCGAAAGCTGTAATCAGGATGCTCTGCTAAGACAGTGTCCCGTAAAGCCTGGATATCCTCGGGTGGATAAGCAATACCTGGCTTGAGCGCTGTGAGATGGTTTTTGAGTTGTTGCTCGGCATAAAGAATTGCCGGTTTAACAGGCCACAGCGTATTGTCTAAATCGAATCCGATCACCTTGATCATGCTTTGTCCTCTGGGAATATTGCCGCGTTATTTGGTTTAGCGCGTCGGGCGGCCCTTGGATGAGCCTGATCATAAACTTGAGCAAGGTGCTGAAAATCAAGATGCGTATAAATTTGAGTGGTACTAATGTCTGCGTGGCCGAGCAGTTCTTGAATGGCTCGAAGATCTCCGCTGGACTCTAGGATGTGACTTGCAAAGGAATGCCTGAGCATATGAGGATGTACATGCAAACCATTACCCTGTTTACGGGTCCATGATTTGATTCGCGCTTGGACATTGGCGTTGCTGATGCGCTTGCCGCGCTCGCTGATGAACAAGGGATCTGCGTCAATCTCTGCGCCTTTGGTCGGGACGTTGTCACGGACTTTTAACCAATCCTTGAGCGCAGTTTGGGCATAGCGGCCGATTGGTAATATTCGTTCTTTATTGCCCTTACCGCGAACCAAGACGGTATTTTCGTCCCAGGATAGACTGCTTTTGTTGCAAGCTGTGAGTTCCGATAGCCGTAGCCCCGAGGAATAAAAAAGTTCTAATATCGCTTTGTCGCGGATGTCGTGCCAGCTGGTCGCTTCAACCATTAGGAGATTGGAAACTTGGTCTGCATCAAGTGTTTTAGGCAGACGACGAGAGGTTTTCGGCGCACTAATCGATTGCGCTGGATTGAGATCAACACCCGACTCGCGGGCGAGGTAGTCAAAAAAAGTGCGCAGAGCAGAAAGCTTTCGTTGTTGAGACCGGCCGGAAAGGCCTTTGCGGTGCCCTTGGCTGATGAGGCCCCGAATGTCTGCCGCTTTCAAATTCTGCGCCTGATCGATACCGGCCTCAGAGGCATACTTCAAAAGAGCTGTCAGGTCACGCTGGTAGGCCGCGAGTGTATGGATCGATAACCGGCGCTCATTTTTAAGATGAGATAAGAAAGCGTCAACTTGCTCGGCCAATCCGATCAACGGTTCATTCCCCTTGCTTTGGGTCGTTGATAAAAAAACGATGCGCGATGAGTCCTGCTAAGAAATCGCCTATAAATTGAATGAACAAGGTGTCCTGATCGCGATGAAAGCCATTGCTGTCTTGACTGCCAATGGTTAGCGCCCCGACCAAGCCCTCACTAACGAGCGGAATAATCGCGCAAGATGAAATGTCCTGATCTAGGTTCGGGAAAAGAGACTTTGATTCTGCTGCTCGCACAACGCCAAGAATGGGTTTGTCTGGGTTAAATAAGCCGCCAACCGCTGTTTGAAAGCTCGCCTGCGATAGGAAGCTGGTGGCCGTGCAGTCGGGCTCAGCCGTCTCCCGAAAAATGAACAAATGGTAGTCTCGGGTGTCTAGGGTTGCCTTCAAGATTTCGCCCAGTCGAGCCGTTGCGGCTTGAATCGACTGCGGTTTTTGTAGTTGTTGAACCAGTTGATGACACAGCTGGAAGAGTGTTTGGTTTTGCGTCGACACATCTATAAATTCATGAATCTGCTGTTCCGCTAGTGCCAATTTTTCGGACACTAGTTGTAGCTTGTGCCCGGCCAGCGAGACCGCGCCTTTTGTTTCGGGATTGGCTTCCAGTACGAGGCGCTCTAAATCGTCGGGATGGTCTTTTAAATAGCTTTGAATTTGGGTGTAGGTAACCTTGTCGCTCATGATGGCTCCTTAAGACCGGTCATTAATTTTGATTTTACCATCGAAGACTCGGACTGCTGGCCCGGTGAGCCATAGGTCTTGCCCTGGTCCAGGCCACGTGACGGTTACGGCCCCGCCTGGCATTTCGACGGATACCGTTTCGGACAAAAGATTCATTGCGCGGCCAACAGTAACCGCTGCGCAGGCGCCAGAACCACAAGCCAGAGTCTCCCCAGCGCCCCGTTCTGATACCCGCAGCGTGATCGACGTGTCCGAGTTCAAGGCCATAAAGCCCACGTTAACGCCAGACTCAAAGTGTGTTTGCGCGCGAAATTCAGCAGCGAGACCGGCAACATCTAGATCATGGGTAGACTCAACCAACAGCACAGCATGTGGGTTACCAAGATTTGCAACGCCGAAGGCGTATTGAGAGCCATTCTGAAATGATGCGGTGTAAGGCGTCTGCTGGCCAGGCTGGGGTAGAAAGGGAATCGCATCTGGATCCAGTTGCGGTTTTCCCATATTCACTTTAATGGTTTGGCTGCCAGTACGTTGGGTGGTGAGTTCGCCAGTGCGCGTTTGCAATACCAACTCTGACTTGGGCGATAGCTGCTTATCAAAAATAAACTTCGCAACGCAGCGCGCTCCGTTTCCACACTGGCCTGATTCTGAGCCGTCGGCGTTATAGATGCGATAGAAAAAATCTGCTGTGCGGATGGTTGGGGGCTCGATTGTGAGCAATTGATCGAAACCAACGCCCGTATGTCGGTCGGCAAGGTCGCGCACGCAGGTTGGGCTTAGGGTCCCGGCTTGGGTCACCAAATCAATTACAACAAAGTCATTACCACTGCCATGCATTTTCGAGAAGTTGACGACCATACCCAGACCTTAACCTGCGCTATTAGTTGAATTTGGCGCGCTCGTCACCGTGCCGAGATTGCGCTCTGCCGCGAGGACGTCATCGATTGTTTCGCGTCGACGAATTAATTGTGCCTGCGCGCCATCAACCAAAACCTCAGCTGCACGACCTCGGGTATTGTAATTCGAGCTCATCGACATGCCATAGGCGCCGGCCGACGAAAGGGCAATGAGCGCGCTGCTTTCTAAGTCGATTAGGCAGTCCTTCGCAAGGAAATCGCCGGATTCACAGATCGGCCCGACGATTTCAAACCGCTCCGAGGGGTTGGGTTGTGCGATCACCGGCAGTACGGCCTGAACCGCGTCATAGAGCGCTGGCCGAATCAAATCGTTCATTGCGGCGTCAACGACTGCGAAAGCCCGAGACTCGTTATGCTTTGTGTAGAGCACTTGGGTGAGTAGGACGCCAGCATTAGCAACGATGTATCGCCCCGGCTCTAAAATAATCTCGAGTTTGCGATTTGCTATCTTTTGATGAAGGGCATCCGAGAGCGCCTCGATCGGGAAGTCCGGTTCTTGCTCATAACGGACCCCCATGCCGCCCCCGATATCAAAATGCTCCAGAACAATCCCTTGGTCGCTGAGCTGGTCAATGAGGATAAACATTTTGTCGAGGGCGTCGAGATAGGGCGCAAGCTGTGTGATTTGCGAGCCAATATGAATATCAAGGCCTTTGATCGTAATCCCATCTAGACTTTGTGCTGCAGCGTAAAGTCGTAAAGCTTGATTCATCGGAACCCCAAACTTGGATTCTTTCAAACCGGTTGAGATGTAGGGATGGGTTTTGGGATCGACGTCAGGGTTGACTCGTAAGGAAATTGGCGCTGTGGTGCCAAGCCGTTCTGCTATTTCTGCGATGTGGTGGAGTTCTGCCTCTGACTCGACATTGAAGCATTTTATTTTGGCGGCGAGTGCCGCTTCGATTTCATCTGTTTGTTTACCAACACCAGAAAATACGATTTTGCTTGGGTCTGCACCCACGCTTAAAACTCGGACCAACTCGCCACCTGAAACGATATCAAAACCAGCGCCCAAATCGCATAAACGCTTTAAAATTGCCAGATTCGAATTCGCTTTAACTGCGTAGCAAATAAGGGGGTTAAGGTACTCAAAGGCGGATTTGATGGTTTGGTATGCGGTTGTCATGGCGCTTGCCGAGTAAACGAAACAGGGTGTGCCGTAGGTTTCTGCCAAGCTGTCGAGGGGGTAGTCCTCACAGTGCAAGCGGTCGGTTTGGTAGTTAAAATTGTTCATGCGCGCTCCTTAACCGTCGCCTGCTCGGGCAGGGTTTCTTTAGGATAGAGAGGTCCTTTCTGACCGCAACTCGTCAGGATGAGGCAAAGAATAATGATAATTGTTCGCATAGCGCACGATAAAGGCTGAAACGTTGAGTATACTGCGTTCGGTGGTTGATAGGGAGAAGGGATTTGTCTGAAGGCTCGTTAGAACAGCAGTATCATCAGCAATTAGATGCGCTCATGATGATAATTGAAGATTGTATTGATGACTTACCGCAAGACATTGATGTTGATGGGGCCAATGGTCAGCTGACCCTAACCTTTCCCGATGGGTCTCAGATTGTGATCAGTCGACAGCCGGTCCAACGAGAAATCTGGGTCGCTGCTAAATCGGGCGGTTTTCATCTTCGTGAGGCACAAAATCATTGGTTTTGCGCCGTGACCCAGGAACGCTTATCGGCGCTGCTCAATCGGGTCGTGAGTGAACAATCTGCGGAGCCGGTTGAGGTCTTTACCCTAATTGATGCTTAGCCCGCGCGATGGCGGCTCGAACGGTGTCCGGTGCTGTCCCACCAAGGTGTGATCTGGCGGCAACCGAGCCTTCTAATGTGAGCACAGCGTAGACATCATCGGTGATTTGATCGCTTTCTGTCTCGAAATCAGCAAGCGTCAATTCTGACAAATCGACCCCCCGCTCGACCGCAAGCCCTACTAAACGGCCGACAACGTGATGGGCATCACGGAACGCAAGACCCTTCCTCACTAAGTAATCAGCAAGGTCCGTGGCCGTGGCAAAGCCGCGTTCCGCCGCGGCGCGCATATTGTCGGGCTGGGCTTTAATATTGGGAATCATATCGCCAAAAGCGCGCAGGCAGTCTTTCAAGGTCCTAACGGTATCGATGAGTGGCTCTTTGTCTTCTTGATTGTCCTTGTTATAGGCTAGTGGTTGACTCTTCATAAGGGTGAGCAATGCCATAAGGCTGCCAAAGACCCGAGCTGTTTTGCCGCGAACGAGTTCTGGGACATCAGGATTCTTTTTTTGCGGCATGATCGAGGAACCCGTGCAAAACCGGTCCGGCAGCTCTATGAACGCAAATTGGGGCGAGGCCCATAAAATCATCTCCTCCGACCAACGCGACAGATGCATCATCAAAAGACTGGCAGCGCTGGTGAATTCAATCGCGAAATCTCGATCACTGACCGCATCAAGTGAGTTTTCTGCGATCGCCTCAAAACCCAATAAATCCGCGACCATCGCGCGATCAATTGGAAAGCTAGTGCCGGCCAATGCCGCAGCACCGAGGGGCAGGGTGTTGACCCGGCGTCGACAGTCTTGGAATCGATCGGCATCGCGCCGTAGCATTTCATACCAAGCCATTAGATGGTGACCAAAGACCACAGGCTGAGCAACTTGCAGATGAGTGAACCCAGGCATGATGGTTTCGCAATGGCCCTCGGCAAGGTTCAGGAGTCCACGTTGTAAATGCTGGATTTGTTGGAGGATTAGATCGATGTTGTGCCGGAGATACATTCTGACGTCGGTTGCCACCTGATCGTTTCGGCTTCGGCCGGTGTGCAACGCTTTGCCTTGCTCGCCGATTCGGTCAGTGAGCGCAGCTTCGATGTTCATGTGAACATCCTCAAGCTGAACGGACCACTTGAAGACACCGGCTTCGATATCTGCTCGGATTTCGTTCAGGCCTTTGATAATGGCCTTGGCAGTCTCATCACCGATAATGCCGCACCGGCCCAGCATGGTGGCATGAGCCACGGAGCCGTCGATGTCGAACAATGCTAACTCGAAATCGAACGTGACGGATGCGGTAAAGGCTTCAACAAAGGCATCGGTTGCCTCCGAAAAACGACCGTCCCATAGCTTTTCATTGCCTTGGCTCACTGCGGTTTCCTGATGCTAAAAGGAAACAGTATACCAGCTGGCGAATCAGAGTTGGCGAGATCTGAGGGTGGGAGCGGACAATGTGTTTTAATCTGG
This sequence comes from Gammaproteobacteria bacterium, assembly GCA_018647445.1. GTDB lineage: Bacteria > Pseudomonadota > Gammaproteobacteria > Pseudomonadales > Azotimanducaceae > UBA9926. The sequence continues at coordinate 13,895 of JABGTE010000200.1, read as the reverse complement.
CTGTCTTGAATCAAGGCGCAGTAAGGGCCGCCCGCTTGGTTTCTGAAAATCAAGGTTTACTCGCCATCCCGTCCAAGTTAGTGTTGCGGTTTTAAACCGTTGGGGCGTGCCTCTTGAGAACTATTCGCCTTGCCACGCGCAAAAGCCCCTTAGCCCTTTGGCAGGCTAATGACGTTGCTGACCAGATTAGAGCAAGTTTTCCCGAGATTCAGGTCGAGATAGTCGGTTTATCGACCGAAGGCGATCGGAATCGTATCGCCGCACTGTCAGAGATTGGGGGTAAAGGCGTTTTCGTCAAAGAACTCGAAATTGCCTTGCAAACGGGTGATGCTGATTTCGCGGTGCATTCAACCAAGGACGTACCGGCTGAATTGCCAGACGGTCTGGCGTTGGTTGCGCTGTGCAAGCGTGCTGATCCTCGGGATGCGTTTGTTGCCAATGTTTACAGTGGGTTAGCTGAACTGCCGTCCGGCGCAAGAATCGGCTCGTCGAGCTTGCGTCGGTGCTTACAATTGGCCAAGGTCTATCCCCAACTTGTGTTTGAAAATCTTCGAGGTAATGTTGAAACCCGTCTGAAGCGTTTAGACGACGGTCATTTTCAGGGCATTATCCTGGCCTCGGCCGGTCTTGCCCGCCTGGGCTTGGGTCATCGGATCACTGAAAATATCCCAACCGATATTTGTCTCCCCAGTGCTGGACAAGGCGCCGTCGGGCTTGAAGCTCGTGCCGATCGAGATGATCTGGTTGATATCATTCGCGCGTTGAACCATGAACCAACCTTTGTCACGGTCAATTGTGAGCGTCAGATATCACGCAGGCTTGGAGCGACTTGTAATTTACCGGTTGCCGCCTTCGCTCAGCTTTCAGGCGATAACTCTGAGGCAATGGTGCAGCTAGACACCTTTGTGAGTGATCTACGCGGTGAGCAAGTGCTTACTATTGGTGGTCATGACTTGGTCCAGAATGCCGGCGCCATGGCCGATCGAGTTGCGGACGAGCTGATTGACAGAGGGGCTTTAGCGCTGGTTTCTGAGGCGCCTTAAATGATCGAAAAAATACTGCTTACCCGTCCAGCTGGGTTTAATGATCAGATCGCCGCAGCACTGCAGGCGCGCAAGGTTCAGGTGGTGCAGGCGCCCTTAATTCAGATTCAAGGGCTTAATCTTGTGACGGCCCAGTTGTCGCCTGATGGCTACCTTGATCCCGAGCAGTACATTATTTTCACCAGCCAAAATGCGATTGATTATTCAGGAGACTTGATCCCGCAACTGGTTCGGACAGCAAAAGCCAATGTCTTTGCTGTCGGCCCGGCTACGAAAATGCGGCTTGAAGCTTTAGGGGTCTTGGCGGTCGCGTCAGACAAGCCTGGCTCTGAACCCTTACTAAGCTTGCCAGTGTTTGCAGCACCTTTTACTAAAAAGGTGCTCATCGTGACCGGTCTACTGGGCCGGGATTACCTTGAGACGACCTTACAAGATCGCGGGGCAACGGTTGCACGGTACGAGTGTTATGAGCGAGTACCTCAACGAATCGAAAACCTTGATGAACTGATTGCTGAGGGTTATAACGCAATCTTAGTAACGAGCACCGATATTTTGCAGGCTTTGTCGAGTCAATTAACCGGCGTGAGCCGGCAGCACGTAGTGCTGTGTGTCACAGCGAGCAGGATTGCCGATGTCGCGCGGCGCTTGGGGTATAGCCAGTTAATTGAGGCCCCGGACGCCAGTGTCTCTGGCATACTCGAGGGATTAACCCTCGACCCATCAAATCAAGGAGCCGAGTTCCCGTGAAGGCGCCAGCCCCAGAGTCAACCCAAAAACCACCAGAAACCTTACAAGCCCCTGCGGCGCGTGCGGTTCGTACGACGAGCGCGCGAGGACTGACCTTTGTGCTAATGCTGCTTTTAGCCGGGTTCGCGCTGAGCGCCTGGCAAATGTGGTTGCTACAGGATGAGCAAAAAGCCCAAGCCCAAAGACTTACCGCTTTGATGACCGTTCAGGCGGAATTGGATCAAACCCAGCGGGTTTTGAGCGATCTCACTCAAGGTCAAAGCCAGATTGCCGAAGCACTCCAAGATGTAACTAGGCGCGTCGAAAGCCAAGCAGAAACCCTTGCTGCGGTCCGTCAACAAACAACCGAGCAGGCGGCAGTATGGCAGTTGGCAGAAGTGGCAACGCTTGTGCGAATGGCATCGCTTGCGCTGAATGTCTTTGCGGATGTTCAACAAGCAACTGGGTTCTTGCGTCGGGCAGATGAGGCCTTAATCGGGGTTGAAGGGCGCGAGTTGATTGCGCTCCGCGCGGCCATCGCCTCTGATTTGACACAGTTAGCGCGGGTGCCATCGGTTGATCGAATTGGTCTTTATTTAACGCTCGGCCAATTGATGAATACGGTGCCAGACCTGCCTCTCAGGCGTGTGATGCTCGCACCTAAGCAAGTGCCACCGCCGACGCCACCGCCTGCGGCAGGCTTTTGGGGCTGGGCCCAGCAGGCATGGGATACCCTTTGGGTGCGATTGGTTGGCCTTGTTGACTTTAGGCGGGGCGAGGCCATACCCAAGCCCATTCCAACGATGCAAGCAGCGCAAGACTTAAGGCAGAATCTATTACTGAGTTTGAGTACTGCGCAGGGTGCCCTACTTCGCTTGGAACAGCCTATTTTTGATGAGGAACTACGCAAGGTGGATGCCTGGGTTGTTGATTATTTCGATCCGACGGCTCCGTCACATCAGGCTTTTTTGGTTGGCTTGGGGCAACTTAAAATGGAAATCATTCAGCCGGAGTTGCCATCGATCGAGGGGTCAATAGCTGCGTTAGTGGTGGCTCAAGCGCCACAGGTTGTGTCGCCCTGATGCGTCGTTTCCTGCTTCTGATCACGATCATTCTGGCGCTTGCGATTGGCACGATCACGAGTCGTTCGCCAGGTTATGTTTTGATTGCCTATCAAGACATGATGCTACAGACCAGTTTGTGGGTCGCGGTGTTTGGTTTGCTTGTGCTGCTGTTGGCGTTGCGCTGGTTTTGGGTTATTTTGCAAACGGTTTTGGGTACCAAAAACAAGCTTGCTGTTTGGTCTGACGGGCGCCGAACGGCGAAAGTCTTGAACTTCTTAGGTAAAGGCGTAACCCTTCGGGAGTTGGGTGAGTTAAAGCGCGGGAATCGATATCTTTCGCAAGCGCTCTCTCTGCCTAGTACAAAACCCGTTGCGCTTGCCCTGCTGGCAACCGGCGATGCGGGTGATGCGCAGTTGCCGGCCTTGGATGCGCTCGCCTTAGGCAGTCAACCTCAGAAGGAATTGGCGGCGCTCAACCGAGCGGCGCTTGCTCTGAAGGCGGGTTTGACTGAACTTGCGGCAGAGCACATAGCGGTGCTGCCGGACAACCCTAAGACACTTGTCTTAAAGCGCCAGGTATGGCTTGCGGCTAAGAACTGGCCGCAGTTGGCGAAACATAAAACGGCCGTCGCAAAATTTGATGAAACCCTGACGCTTGCCGAGCATGAGCAGCTAGTCGCGGGACGGCGAAGCCTGACGAACGATGCTGAGCGGCAAGCCTGGCTGAACGCCCTGCCGAGTATTTCTCTGCAGGATGATGGTCTACTCGCTGCCGTTTTTGAGGACTTTGATCAGCCCAAGCTTGCTGAGAACAGTTGCCGCACGCTGCTTGAGGCGTCTCCCACGCTCGCCCTGTATTTGGTTTACGCCGAACTAAGTCCTGAAACGCAAGTCGAAAGATCGCGGCAGATTATCCGCTGGCAGCAGCATGCCCCGGGCGCGAATGTGTTGGCGGCAATGGGGGCGCTTGCGGCAACGGCAGGTAAACATTCAGAGGCAGTGACACATTATTCGGCGAGTCTAGCTTTGAAACCGGCAGTTTTGATCCGGGTAAGGTTGGCCCGGTCTTTTCTTGCTTTGGGGGATCCGGACAGCGCCTTGGTCCATCTACAGGCGCTTTAGGTCGTTCTGGGGGCGTAGTCGAACACGTCCGAGCGCATTTTTTCGGGATCAAAGCCCGTGGCCGTGAGGTGGTCTAGGGTGCCGTAAACCATGCCTGGGCTGCCTGAAACGAAGATTAAGTGGTCATTGAGATTTTTAATATCCTGCTGAGCTGCTTCGCCGACGAGACCCACGCGCCCTGCCCAAGTTTTGTGATCATGGCTAACCACTGGCGTATAGGTGATATTGGCGTGGCCCGCCGCGGCCTTAAAATAATCGTCTAAATAAAGATCGTCTGGTGTCACAACGCCCCAATAAACATGCACTTTTTGCGCACCAGATTGTGCGGTTAACCAATCAAACATGCTTTTGATTTGCGTAATGCCGGTCGCGGCGGCGATAAAAATTACAGGCTGCGCCGGCACCTCGCTCAAGAAGCACTGCCCTAACGGGTACTCGATTGTCACTGAAGGTGGGTAATCATTGAGGAATTGTTCAATGAGGGCTGAGTCTGGAGAATCTTCGGTTGCTTTGATATGCAATTCAAGCTGCTTCAAACCCGGCGCATTGGCAATCGAAAAAGGGAAGGCGCGGTCGCCAACGTTTAACGAAAGGTATTGACCCGCGTAAAAGCTTGCTGCAACCGGCAGGCTTAAAACCAGCCGTCGGACGCCATTCTGCATCGCTTCGTTGGTCGTAACTTGGCAATTGAGCGTCACGCTTAATTGCGTTTCATTGAAGCAAAAAATTCTTCGTTGGTTTTGGACTTCTTCATCTTGCCCAGCAGAAATTCAATGGCGGCCAGATCATCCATCTCATGTAAGATTTTTCTAAGGATCCAAACTTTTTGTAGCTCTTCTTCCGACATCAGAAGGTCTTCTCGGCGGGTTCCAGAGCGACGAATATTAATCGCGGGATAGACACGTTTTTCAGCGATCTTGCGCTCCAGGTGGAGCTCCATGTTGCCGGTGCCTTTAAACTCTTCGTAGATCACTTCATCCATTTTCGAGCCAGTATCAACCAGGCAGGTCGCGATAATGGTCAGACTGCCGCCCTCTTCAATATTCCTTGCCGCCCCAAAGAAACGTTTAGGTCGCTCTAGTGCATGTGCGTCAACGCCGCCTGTCAAGACCTTCCCCGAAGCAGGAATGACCGTGTTGTAAGCGCGTGCCAAACGCGTAATTGAGTCCAGCAAAATAATGACGTCGGTTTTATGCTCAACCAGACGTTTGGCCTTTTCGATCACCATCTCGCTGACTTGAACATGCCGTGAGGGTGGCTCATCAAAGGTACTTGCTACAACTTCGCCGCGCACGGAGCGCTGCATTTCGGTCACTTCTTCAGGTCGCTCATCGATCAGTAAAACGATCAAATGACACTCTGGGTTGTTTCGCATGATCGCTTGCGCGATATTTTGAAGGATCAGAGTCTTACCGGCTTTGGGTGGTGACACGATGAGGCCGCGCTGGCCCTTCCCAATCGGCGACGTCAGGTCGATGATTCTAGAGGTCAGGTCTTCGGTGCTGCCATTGCCGCCCTGTAGGGATAGCGTTTTGTCTGGGAAAAGTGGTGTTAGATTTTCAAAGAGAATTTTGTTTTTCGATTCACTTGGGTCGGTGAAATTAATCTGGTCGACTTTTAATAGTGCGAAATATCGCTCGCTGTCCTTAGGTGGTCGAATTTTCCCAGAAACCGTGTCTCCGGTTCGAAGATTAAATCGTCTGATCTGGCTTGGAGAAACGTAGATATCGTCGGGCCCGGCAAGGTAGGAACTGTCCGGTGAGCGAAGAAAGCCAAAACCATCCTGAAGAATTTCAAGGGTGCCATCACCATAGATGTCTTCGCCGCTTTTTGCGTGCTTACGTAGGACATTGGCGATAATTTCTTGCTTTCGCGATCGGCCGAGATTATCCATTCCCATTTCGAGGGCAATTTCGAGAAGCTCAGGAATAGGCTTCGCTTTGAGATCAGTCAGATTCATTCAAATTCACTTTATGTTGAAGAGGGTTGAGGCTTAGGGTGAAGGACCAAAGGACCTTTTTGGGTTTAAAATTCGAGGGGGTTTTTGTCAGCAAGTGCGGTTAAGGCTGCTAGCGTGCACTGCTGAAACAGGAAAATGCAGGGTTCGGCGCCCTTTGTCAACTATTATTTTTTGTTCGTTTTAGATCAAGCATGACCCGTGGGTCACGCTCACGCTAAAATTTAGATGTTACTGTCTAAAAATGCGGTCAATTGAGACTTTGATAAGGCTCCAACCTTGGTCGCTTCAACATTGCCGTTCTTAAACAGCATGAGAGTTGGAATGCCTCGAATGCCATACTTTGGCGGTGTCTCGCCGTTGGCATCGATATCCAGTTTGCAGACTTTCATCTTGCCATCATATTCGGCGGCGATTTCTTCCAATACCGGCGCAATGACCTTGCAGGGACCACACCACTCAGCCCAATAATCAACCAAGACCGGCAGATCAGAGCCCAGGACATCTGATTCAAATGAGGCGTCGGTTACGTGTGCAATATCTGCCATGCGATGGCTCCCTGAATGTTAAAAAAGATTTGGAAAGTTTAAAATGTGTTAAAAAAGCTGGCTCTATCGTAAGGGTTCAGTTGTTTTTTGGCAATCAATTGTCAGGGTCTTTACTGTCAATCAACTGTCAAAGTTGTGCTTGGCAATTAATCTCGCGGGTTGCTTTTACACGAAGGCGTTAATGTTTCTGGCCCCAAGCGGCTTATGACCCTTCGTTTTTACCCAGTGAGGCCGCCGCGGTTTTCGCAAAATAGGTCAGGATGCCATCCGCGCCAGCTCGTTTCATGCAGGTCAGCGATTCAAGAATGACCGAATCACTTAACCAACCGTTTTCAATAGCGGCCATGTGCATCGCATATTCACCGCTAACCTGATACACCATCGTGGGAACGCCGAACGCTTGTTTGACGCTGTGCAGGACATCAAGGTAAGGCATCCCAGGTTTCACCATGACCATATCTGCGCCCTCACTCAGGTCGAGTTCAACCTCGGTTAAGGCTTCCAAACGATTGCTAGGGTCCATTTGATAAGTATTCTTATTGCTCTTGCCGAAGTTTGTGGCAGATCCCACGGCTTCGCGAAAGGGACCATAATAGTGGGACGCGTACTTTGCTGAATAGGCCATGATCTTAGTGTTGGTGTGGCCATTGGCCTCCAGTGCTTGTCGAATAGCGCCAATACGCCCATCCATCATGTCGGACGGAGCAATCACATCAACGCCGGCTTCGGCCTGGGAGAGGGCTTGCTGAACCAATACCGAGACCGTCTCATCATTCATTACATAGCCTGAATCATCGATTAAGCCATCCTGTCCATGACTGGTGTAGGGGTCTAGGGCGACATCCGCCATAACACCGATATTGATCTCTGCTTCTTTGAGTGCGCGAATGGCGGTCTGAACTAGGCCGTCACTCCGATAGCTTTCCTCTGCGGTAAGCGATTTGCGCTCCCCTGGAACAACTGGAAAAAGGGCGATGAGCGGGATTCCGAGCTCCGCTGCTTGCCAGGCATCCTCTAAAAATAAATCAATCGTTTTCCGTGTTACCCCGGGCATGCTTTGGATGCTTTGTGTTTGATTGCTGCCTTCGATCACGAAGGTTGGATAAATTAGATCTGAGGGCGTGAGGGTTGTTTCTCGGACCAAACGACGACTGAAATCATCGCTGCGTAAACGCCGAGGTCGGGTCATTGGAAAGTGTCTGGTCATGGCGGGTCTCCTGAGCCAAAAGTATAGAACAGTCTGGGCTATGGCATGAAGGGCTTTCCTGTTTTTGTCGCTTCGTTGCGGGGCTAACCTAGACCCTCTCGCTCTGACTCAAGGCGCAACCATTCCTCCTCAAAGTCGTCAATTTGGCTTTGAAGCGACACTCTGTCGCGCAATAGACCTTGCAGTGTAGGGCTGTCTGGATCGCTATAGTGTTGCGGGTCTGACAATGCTTGCTCGGCTTCAGTCATTTTTTCACTCAAGCGGGCCAGTCGGGTCTCGATCGTTTTGATGCGGGTGGCGATTTGTCGTTGTCGTTTGTGGTCTGTTTTTGGCGCAGGCGCAATTGGAGCGCCGTGGGCTGTAACTGCCGAGCCAAGGCCGGCCTCAGCGACCGCCTCGGTTGTGTGATCTGTGGCCACCGGCTTTGCCTCTAATCCGAGACGATAGTCCGATAGGGTGCCTTCAAAGGGTTGGATGCGTCCATCACGAATCAGCAGGAAACTATCGACCGTGCTGCTCAAAAGATATCGATCGTGGGAAATCACCAAAATGGCACCCTCAAAGGTGTTCATGGCGGTGGCCAGTGCTTGTCGCATTTGCATGTCAAGGTGATTGGTGGGTTCGTCCAGCAACAGTAAATTGGGTTGCTGAAAGGAAACAATGGCCAGCGCAAGTCGCGCCTTTTCACCGCCAGAGAAGTTCGCGGCTTTGGTTTCGACCTGCTCCCCTTGAAAATTAAATCCCCCTAAAAAGGTTCTGAGTTTCAATTCGTTGGCTTTTGGATCGAGTTGTTGGAGGTGCTCTAAGGGACATCTTTCAAGGTCTAAATCATCGACTTGATGTTGTGAGAAATAACCTGTCTTAAGGTGCAGCCCTTCCGTCCGCTCGCCATTAATCAAAGGCAAGGTGCCCTCAAGCGATTTTACGAGCGTGGATTTACCGGCGCCATTAACCCCTAACAGACCAAAACGATCCCCCGGGGAAAAGCTTAAGTTAATATTGCTTAGAATAGTGTTCGTGTAGCCAAGGTTGGCGTTGCGAAGCTGCAGCAGCGGGTCCGATTGCCTGCTGGCTTCGCGAATACTGAATCGAAAGGGTGATGCCTCGTGAACGGCCTCAACCCGGGTTAGGCGCTCCAGGGCTTTGATTCGGCTTTGCGCTTGGCGGGCCTTACTTTCCTTGTAGCGGAATCGCCGGATGAAGTCTTCCATGTGATGAATGGTTTTTTGTTGTTTCTCAAATTGCCGCGCTTGATCGATTAGTTGCTCTGCTCGCAGGGTTTCAAAGGCGGAGTAGTTGCCGGAATATAGCGTGATCTTTTGATTCGCCATGTAAGCGACATGCAAGACGCAATCATCTAAGAACTCCCGGTCGTGGGAGATCAATATGAGTGTGCCTTGGTATGCTTGAATCCAAGACGCAAGCCAGAAAATTGCGTCCAAGTCCAAATGGTTCGTTGGCTCATCTAATAACAATAAATCAGAAGGCTTCATGAGGGTTCTGGCCAGATTAAGGCGCACGCGCCATCCCCCGGAAAAGCTCTTCAGCGGGTTTTCAAAGGTTGCTTCGCTAAAGCCAAGACCGACCAAAAGCTGCTCGGCTCGTGCCTCAGCACTAAAACCATCTAGGTCTTTAATTTCCTCAAAGAGCTGGGCAACTTTGTCGAACTGGGCATTCTCTTCGGCCTGGGCAAGGCGCGCTTGTACGGCAACAAGGTCGGAGTCCCCTGAAACCACGTACTCTAAGGCGGTGACATCAGCCCCCGGAATTTCCTGCGCCATGTGGGCGATACGGATACCTGGAGAGAGGTCAAATTGACCGATATCGGCTTCGAGTTCACCCAGAATCAACTTAAAAAGGCTGGTCTTGCCAATGCCGTTGGCTCCAACCAAGCCAACCTTCTGGCCCTGATAGATCGTCAATCCGAGTTGTTCAATGAGTAGCTCGCCGTTTCGACGAAGACTCATATTCTGAAAAGAGAGCATTGGTGCGTAACTCAAATCCCGAGTATAACACCCGCGCGGTTAGCCTCGCTTAAAACCCGTACATTTCGATTAGGACGCTGGCGTCCTGGGGGCACGATAAAGCCAAAGACTTGCTAGGATCAAAGGGATGCAAGCAACAACGACCCACGCTGGGATCGACAAGCCCAATAAAGACCAAGCAACTTCAGCGCAGCTTCCGTCGCCATTGAGAACAATTGCCAGGACATCGGTAAACGGCAGAACATCGATCAAATATTCAAGGCTTGGTCCGCACGCCGGGACTTGATCTTCCGGCAAGCTCTGGAGCCAAAGTTGTCTCAGGGCGAGACCAGTACTTGCAAGAAAAGAAGTAACAATAAGGCTGGCATAGACCTTCATGCCAAGTTGTGCCGGATAATGCAATGCGGCCAATGCGGCAAAGCAGCCTGCTGAGATAATCCCGACCCGTTGAAAAATGCACAGCGGGCAGGGCTCTAAGTACAAGTAGTGCTCCATCATTAGGGCAATCAAAATGAGCAAAAAACTACTAGAGCTCAAGGCGATGAGTAAAAGTCGCTGGGTCAATATCGGCATGCCGGGTTATTCCTTCATCCTTTGAGTTTTGCCTTGAACGACTGCGCGCGTTGCGAGGTCATGATCCGCCAACCAATTGTCCACAAACCCCTGCAGGCAAGCAAAGAATTCTGGAAAACTTGCCTCGATAAATGGCAATGCAGGGCTGATTCTAGGGAGCGTTTCTGAATTGAAAAATTGCTCGCCGCCACGAAGCCGGTGTCCGATATGAATCAAACTGCGAGCGATAAAGTCCTCGTCTTGAGTCCGCAATAGGCTTTTAAAATCGCGCATACGCTGGCAGGTTATAAGCGCCGCTTCAGGGAAGAAATCACTGTGTTCGGGCTTCAAGAGGCGTTCGAAGGTCCGTTGATCAAACCGCTGCAGACTTTGAGGATGATAGTGCGTGAAGGTCTTGGCCAAGTAGTGGTCAAACGCAATATCGGTAACAATCCCTGACACCCGTCTTAAGTCCTTTGGCAGAGCTAGACGACACGCGGTAACACTTGGGTGTTGATCTGTATAGGCATCAATTGCACGATGAAGTTTGATCCCTTGCTCGATGGCCATCGGGCGGATGCCGGTCTGAAGGCCTTTGACAAAGTCGCCCAGAAATCCGCCAAGAAGGAGTTGATCATCGTTTCCGGACAACAATAGATGCGCTAAATGATTCACAAGGTTTATTCATAGGCCTTGTGATAGTTCGCGAGAAATTCGGAAAAATCTTCATCTCGATTGGCTGGTATTTGGTCAAAATCCCGTTGTGATTGCGCCGCGATTTGATCGAACGCTTGCCTGACTGCCGCCTCAATGGGCTGGGTCATAAAGTCTTCATGGTGGCGTCGGCTTAATTGCAGATGATGGTCGATGAGACTGGCGGGCTGGTTCATCAGGTCCTTTAAAATTTGACCACTCGGCGTCATGCCTGGGTCTTCTACCCGTCCGACAAGCGCATCAAGACAGGCTTTATAGCACGTCGTCTGATGCAGGGGATCAAGGATATCAGCAAGCTCATACAGCGCCTCAAACAGCTTCTGAGCCCAAGCTTGAAGGCTAATCGGCTGCGCCTTGTTTTCTAAGATCAGTCCAGGTTTACGTCCCGCCTCGGTTGCGTGCGTAAAGTTTTGTACGGCTTCATGGCAGAGGCGCTCATCGTGTTCTGGACTTGGCGTGAGCATGCAGTGCAAGAGCAGTAAATCCATGAAGTTCAGCTGCTCTGCGCTCACCCCGAGCGGTAAGTAGGGGTTGATATCCAGCATGCGAACTTCAATGTAACCGACCCCTGTTTCATCGAGGTGCTTAAGAAAATTCTGTCCTGGCGGTGGGTTTGATTTGGCCCGGACGGAGGAATAAAACTCCGCTTCAGACTGCAGGATGTTGGTATTGACCTGGGCAAATTGAGTGGTTTTGTGTTGTTCGAGCGCGTGATAGGGCGCGAATTGGGTTGTGATGCCATGGCGCAGGGTTGCAGTGTAGTTCTCTAGATTGTTGTAGCACACGCTTAAAAGCTCTGCTTGGGTCGAGCTTTGGTAGCCCAATCCGCCAGATCGCAGACTGGTGGCATAAGGTTTGTAAAAGGTCTGATCGCCCAATGGCAACAGATCGTGTTGCTGGTTTCTTACAAAACTTTGGTCAACGGCTGGAGAAGCGCCGAACAGATAGGCTGGCAGCCAAGCAAGGCTTCGAAAGTTACGCATTAAGCCAAAGTATTTCTCTGAACGATCCGTCTGCTTGGCTGCTGCGCTCAATGGTTTTGATCCGGCGATTTGATGTAACCCGTCAAAAAAAGGTTGGTTAAACGAGAAGTTATAATGCACCGCGCAAATGGTTTGCATCGTACGGTTATATCGAATTCCAAGTCCGTGGCGATAGGTTGTTTTGAGTCGACCGAGGTTGGAGTCACCGTAGTAGGCGAGCGGAATGGCGTGTTCTTCTGGCAATTGGCAGGGCATGCTCCCAGGCCAGAGCCGTTCATCGCCCAGGTGTTGCGCGGTCCACTGATGAATCTGGGCTAGGTCTGCCAACACGGTTTCAGTTGAACTGTGTACGGGCGTAATTAGTTCCAGTTGAGATTCTGAAAAATCGGTTGTAATGGAAGGATGCGTCAACTTTGCGCCGAGCGCGGTTGGGTGTTGTGTGAGCGCGAGAGAGCCTTGTTGGGTCGTCCTGAGGAGTTCTCGCTCAATGCCTCGTTGAAACGTGAGGATTTCCCGAGCATTGCCCGCATTTGCGAGTTGTTTTAGCAAATCAGCCGCCATGACAACGTTTCCTTAAGATGGCCTATCAGATGATGCATTGGGATGATTCATCGATTTCAGGATTGCACACTTGATTCAGGCAAGCCTGAGTCAGCGCCGAGCATATCACCGACCCTGTGCAAAAATAAACGCGCTTTTCGTTATGGTGTTGGCCTAGGAATCTGGACGTGAAACCAATCGGTGTATCTGACGCCGATCCCTTTTGGTCGGGCGCTCACCTTTTGGCATGGGGCCGAGGCTCGCACGTTTGAGTCGGGCGTTTTCGCGGTTTTGCAAACTGGCCTCGGTTTCCGCAAACAGCAGGGACGCCTCGGCCGCGCCTCGGCGAATGTCAGATAGGCCGGTGACTAAAACCGCCCGATCATCCCATCCGGCTTTAAATTCGACCAAGTCATTGATCTTGATTTCCTTAGCAGGCTTCGTGCGGGCGCCGTTCACTTTGACCTTGCCGCCATCGACAGCCTCTTTGGCTTGGGCTCGAGTTTTATAAAATCGGGCGGCCCAAAGCCACTTGTCGGTTCGAATCATTTAACGTTACTCCGTGATGAGTTCGTTCAAGTAGCATACGTTTTCGTAACCCGGTAGCGACTGTGGCGGTTGATTTGAATTGGGTTGGCTGATTGCGATCAGCCCAGCGATCCCGTAAGCCTTTGCCGCATCCAGAACTTTGGCATTATCATCGATTAACGCGGTGCGTGCCGGGTTTATCCCGGTTTGTTTGGTGAACTGCTGCCAGAAGCTGTGCGCCTCTTTCGGTGAGCCGAAGCGGTGGCTTGTAATGATGTCTGAAAAGTAGGCGGTAAATTTAGGGTGTTTAGCGCGGATCGTCTTGAGCTTAAAGGCTAGCACTTTGGGATGGGCATTGGTCGCTAGGATCATTGGCATGCTGTGGTCTGTTAGATAATCCAGTAAAGCAAGGGTCCCCGGCCGACACCGGATGAGAGACGGGTCGCTTTCTTGTAATGATTCTAAGTCGAGGCCGAAGTGATCAGCCCAGTGATCAAAGTCGTACCAGACGATGTCGCCGGCGACGGCCCGCAGGGCACTTTGAACGTGTTGTTTGGCATGGCTCAGCGGCAGTCCATTTTTCACGGCATAGGCCTTGGCAACCCAGTTATTCCAGAAAAGATCATCAAAGTGACTGTCTAGCAAGGTGCCATCCATGTCCAGGAGTACGCTTTCAAAATTAAGCAGATTCATCTGAGGCCCGCGATTGGTTGGTCAAATTGATCGAAGGCAGTGTAACCTAACGACAGTTGTTGATCAGGAGTCATCATGCGCGAAGCCCTTATAGAGATCGCCCGACAAGCGGGTATGGAAATTCTTAGCATCTATAATACCGCCGATTTTGGCATTGAAATAAAGCAGGACGAGTCACCATTGACCCTGGCAGATTTGGCAGCACATCGCCTCATTGTTGCCGAACTCGAGCGT
>JABGTE010000217.1 GCA_018647445.1 Gammaproteobacteria bacterium | reverse complement strand
GTTGATGACAACCGCGTTGCAGTGGGCGGAAGAGATCGCTGATAACGCGCCGCTGGCGGTGCAGACGACCAAGCGCATGATGCGGATGGGGCTGGAGGAATCTTACGACACGGCAGTCGATCACCTTATGGTGCACTTAGGCGGTATGTTCCAAAGTGAAGACTTCAAAGAAGGGGTTCAAGCGTTTTTAGAAAAGCGTAAGCCAGAGTTTACGGGTCGATAAAATCCATGCCTGCTGCAAGGCGTTAGCCTGCAGCAGGCAGGTGCTGCATTAAGAGGCAGCTTGCTTTTTCTTGTAAGGCGGGCCCATTTTTGCCATTAATTTCGAGATGCTGGCGGTCTGCTTGTAAACCGATTTAGCATGGCTAAACGTTTTGAAGCCCTCGATGCCATGGTATGAGCCCATGCCGCTGGGGCCAACGCCACCAAATGGCAACTCCTCCTGAGCGATATGCATAATCACGTCATTGAGTGTCACGCCGCCTGAAGTGGTTTGATCGAGTACGCGTCGAGTTTCCTGCTCGTCGTGACCAAAGTAATACAGGCCGAGCGGTCGGTCATGATCGTTCACATAACCGATCGTTTCGCTGACATCTTGATAGGTTTTCACCGGGAGCAATGGTCCGAAAATTTCTTCCTGCATACACAGCATGTCGTCGGTAGGGTTGAGCACAAGGGTTGGCGGAATCCGGTGATGCTCTTGTTGGCCGAAATCCTCATTGGCAGGATTAATGGCAACAATCTCGGCACCCTTCGCCTCGGCATCGGTTAGATAATTCTGAAGCCGGTCGTAGTGACGCTCGTTAATGATTGAGGTGTAATCTTCGTTGTCTTTTAGATTGGGGTACATCTCGGTAACGGCTGCTTGGGCAGCTTCGACGAATTCGTCGCGGTCCTCTTCCGGCACCATTACATAGTCCGGGGCAAGACAGATCTGACCTGCATTCATCGTATTGCCCGTCATGACATTTCGAGCGGCTAATTTGATGTCAGCAGAGCGACCGACAATGACCGGTGATTTGCCACCGAGTTCCAAAGTGAGGGGTACTAGGTTCTCAGCGGCTGATCGCATGACGTGTTTGGCCACGCTTGTCGCGCCAGTAAATAGAAGGTGGTCAAAGGCGAGTCCGCTGAACGCTTCGCCAACCTCGGGCCCGCCTGTGAACACGGCCATTTCGTCTGCATCAAAGCTGCTTTCAATCAGGGTTTTCATAAGCTCTGAGGTCTCAGGAGAGTACTCAGATGGCTTGATCATCGTTCGATTGCCTGCCGCCAAAATACCAGCCAGGGGCGCAAAGGTCAGTTGCACTGGAAAGTTCCAAGGGCTAATACAGCCGACGACCCCTAGTGGTTGGAACTCGATTCGAGAGCGGCCACCGAGGAGGTTGAGCGGAAACATCGTGCCGCGTTTCTCGGCTTTCATCCAAGTTTTAACGTGTTTGATGGCATTCTTAAGCGGTCCGATGGCGCCTTCGATATCGGCCATTTTTGACTGATCGAGGCTGCGGTGACCAAAATCGCGGCGCATCGCATCACACAATGCATCGCCGTTTTGCTCAAGAATCGCAATACTGCGCTTTAGTCGGTCGATCCGGAGTTCTGCACTTACGTGACCGCCTGCGATTTGCGCTGCTTTTTGCGACTTAAGTCTTAATTGCATGTCGTTGATGGCGTCTGTTGTCATGTTTGAGTTCCCTTCGTTTAACGTTTTTTTTAGATTATTTTTATCGTGCGATCCGCGCTGCTTGTGGCTTGCGTCTTTGGACTCTTTCTGGAGCGCGGCGTTGTTTGTCATCGCCAAGCTCTTTACGTGCTAGATCGGCATTATGGATGAGTCACCAAGGCGCTTGCAAACTGGGTTGATGGCTTGCCGAGCGTGGACTTTGTCATGATTGCGATGGTTCTCGGACATGGTATTTGACGTCACGCGCATGCTCGCCATCTTGATCGGTGCCCCAGAGCAATTAGGGCGCCAAATCCGTTAATGATCAGAATAGGACCCACCAGAGCTTCAGGTAAATCCTCGTAAGCGATCGTGATCATTATTTCCGCGCTAGCAATCAGAAGGTTGGTGAACAGGCGGCAGTCTCAATAGACTCAGAAAATAAGCCAGAGGTGCTAAGTCGCTGGCGTTGTTATTGCCCATCTAAACGCGATACTCCGAGAAACCGAGAAACCAAGAAACCAAGAAACAGTGCGTCCTCAAAGGATAGTACGGCTGCGACTGATTAGTCGCCAAAAAGGCGCTATTGACTACCCAAACGTCGAATTTGATTCAAAATTAAATCAACCACCTACGTGTTATAAGTGACGAGGCGCGAAGTCAAATTCACGAGCTGGATGATGCTGAAAACGACGGCCAGACGCGATATGTTTTACCGCTCGCCATCAGGCTATTAGGCGAATACGCGGCTGCGTTAAAGCATAAATCAAAGCGTCATGTTTGGCGTCATGGAGCGTTAAACCACCTTTTTCTTTGCGCAAGAATTGCGCGCCGGTTTTGATCGCAACCTGACGGCTCGCATGGTTATGGACTGACAAAGTGATTAGGATCTGTTGCAGTTCGAGGTGCTGCAATCCGAGCGCTGCGAGTCCACAGGCAGCCTCGGTTGCATAACCGTATCCGGTGCAATCGGTACGAACCCAATAGCCTAAATTAGCGTCGCCATGCTCACTCGGCGAGTCAAGGCCCACGCCGCCGATGAGGGTGCCGGTGGCAGACGCTTCAATTAAAAAAGCGTATTGCGTTCGATCTCGCCAAGTTGCCTGCGCGAAACGAATCCAAGTTTTGGCGTCCCCTCGGGCGTATTGTGGATGGCACCAAGGCAAAAACGGCATGAGTTCTGCGCTCGAGCCCCGAACAGATTGGAACAAACGCTCGGTGTCGCCCTTGTTAAAAGCTCGAAGGGTGAGCCGGTCGAGTTGGATATTGGGCTCGAGTGCTCGTTTGAACTGGGCCACTAGCCGTCTCCATGCTTTGCTGCGCGCAGCCGTTACTGCGAGCATTGAGATCTGTTAAACTGTCTTTTTTCGCCTAAAAGGTCAATAAAACGTGGGAAAAAATTTATATCAAAAAGTGTGGGATGATCACTTGGTTGGGCCGCTCGAGAATGGGCAATTTCAGATTTTTATGGGCTTGCATCTTATCCATGAAGTAACGAGCCCGCAGGCCTTTGGCATGCTCAAAGACAGAGATTTAAAGGTTGCGTATCCTGGCAGAACGTTTGCAACCGTTGATCACATTATTCCGACCGTTGATCAAAGTAGGCCTTTTAGCGATCCAATGGCCGAAAGGATGATGGCTGTGTTGAGTGATGCCACTGATGAGCACGGTATCGAGTTCTTTCAGCCCAACTCTGGTAGCCAAGGCATTGTTCACGTGGTGGGGCCAGAACTGGGTTTAACCCAACCTGGCATCACGATTTGCTGCGGTGATAGTCACACCTCAACCCACGGGGCATTTGGTTGTATCGCGCTGGGCATTGGCACCAGTCAGGTTCGGGATGTTTTGGCCAGTCAAACCTTGGCGATGGACCCGCTTAAAGTCCGTCGAATCGAAGTCACCGGAAAGCTCTCCAGAGGCGTAACGGCCAAGGATGTCACGCTGCATATTATAAGGATGCTGGGTGTCAATGGCGGCGTTGGTTATGCCTACGAATATGCCGGGGCCGTGATTGACGCCATGACCATGGAAGAGCGCATGACCGTCTGCAATATGAGTATTGAGGGCGGTGCGCGATGTGGTTATATCAACCCAGATGAGACGACGTTTGCGTATCTTGAAGGTCGAGAGCGGGTGCCGAGCGGTGCTGGGTTTGATGCGGCAAAGAGCCGTTGGGCGGGCTACGCGAGTGATCCAGATGCGCACTACGACGATGTTGTGGTGATTGACGGTGGCGGAATTGAACCGACAGTGACTTGGGGTGTGACGCCGGCCCAAGCGTTAGGCATTGGTGAGCGGATTCCAGATCCCACTGCAGCAGAGGGTTTAGATCAGGAATTAATGAGTGATGCTTTGCGTTATATGCAGCTTGAGGCCGATGCGCCGATTGCTGGAACTGAAATTGATGTTGCCTTTATCGGAAGCTGTACCAACGGCCGCTTGAGCGATTTCCAAGCGGTAGCCGAGGCGATCGTGGGTCGGAAAGTTGCTGCATCGGTGCGCGCTATCGCCGTGCCAGGGTCGGAAAAAGTCGATCAGGCTGCACGTGCATTAGGATTACATGACATTTTTACAGCGGCAGGGTTTGAGTGGCGTAAGCCTGGTTGCTCCATGTGTTTGGCAATGAATCCGGACAAGCTGGTGGGCGATGAGGTCTGCGCATCCAGTTCAAATCGCAATTTTATGGGCCGGCAAGGCTCCTCGACCGGACGAACGATTCTTATGAGCCCGATCATGGTAGCAGCGGCTGCGATTCAAGGTGCTGTGGCCGATGCGCGAGATGTCTTTGAGCTGGAGCAGACATCATGAATGACCTAGTCAAAAGAAGTGGACGCGGCGTCTATGTGCAAGGTAATGACATTGATACCGATCGTATTATTCCGGCCCGATTTTTGAAATGTGTGACCTTTGACGAACTGGGGCCTGCATTGTTTTATGATGAACGGTTCGATACCCAGGACGTGTCCAAAGGGCATATCCTTGATGCGCCCGTTCATCGAGGGGCCAGCATCATGATCTCGGACACCAACTTTGGTTGTGGGTCGAGTCGAGAGCACGCCCCGCAAGCGCTCCAGAAATTTGGGTTTGAAGTGATCATTGCCGAAAGTTTCGCGGAAATTTTTCATGGCAATTGTACGACCCTAGGTATGCCGTGCTTGGTCATGGAAAAGACGCAGCGCAAAGCATTAGCAGCCCTAGTAGGACTCCATCCCGATGCGGAGTTTTTAATAGACCTGCAGGCACAAAACCTCACCTTCGCCAACGAGCAGTTTTCGTTCACGATGAAAGATAGTGCGCGTGAAGCGTTCTTGAGCGGACGGTTTGACCCTTTGGATGAATTGCTGGTTGCCAAAGATGCGATTCAAGCGGTGGCCGTGAGGCTGAGTTATTCGGACCATTCGGGATGAGTGGGTCGAGACAGATCGAAATTTATGACACGTCGCTGAGAGATGGTAATCAAGGTGAAGGGGTCAACCTGTCGCTTTCTGACAAGCTTGCCATAGCCGATATGTTGGATACGATTGGTGTTATGTATCTCGAAGGGGGCTGGCCAGGTTCGAACCCAAAAGATAATGATTTTTTTCTAGCCTGTCAGGACAGACCATTTGAGCAAGTCAAAGTATCTGCTTTCGGCTCAACCCATCGGGCGGATTGCTTGCCTGAGGACGACCACTTTCTGGGTATGTTAGTTCAGGCAAAAGCCGATGTGACGTGTATTTTTGGGAAGTCCTGGGATTTACATGTCGAGCAAGCGCTACGCATCACGGCAGAACGAAACCTTGAGATGATTGAAGGCTCGGTTGCCTATCTGAAGCAGGCAACCCAAAAACCTGTCTTTTATGATGCGGAGCATTTTTTTGATGGTTTCAAGAGCGACCCTGGCTACGCACTGGCAACCCTTGAATCGGCTTTGGTCGGCGGCGCGGATCGCGTGATTTTATGTGACACCAACGGTGGTGCGCTGCCGCACGAGATTGAGCGGGCAATTGGCGCCGCGCGCGGCCATCTACCCGAAATCCAATTGGGAATACATGTACACAACGATGGTGGTTTGGCAGTAGCGAATACCCTGCGTGCGGTCGAGGCGGGTGTTTGCCAGGTGCAGGGCACCATTAATGGGATTGGTGAGCGCTGTGGAAACGTTGATTTAACCACCATCATTGCCAATCTAGAGTTGAAATACGGTTTCAAGTGCTTGCCGGAAGGTCGGCTTCAAGGCCTAACGCGGTTGTCCCGAAAAGTCTGGGAAACCTTGGCCTTTGACGGGCCGCTTGGGCAGCCGTATGTAGGCGGTTCAGCCTTTGCCCACAAAGGAGGCGTACATGTTTCTGCGGTTCAAAGAAATCCCGAAACCTACGAACATGTGACACCGGAAAGTGTCGGCAACAGCCGTAAAATTCTGATTAGCGAGTTGTCCGGTGGATCCAATGTCCGAGCGAAACTGGCTAATCGGTACCCAGAACTCCAGGGCAAGACGTCGGCTACAAATATACTGGAGGACATCCAAGATAAAGAGCATGCGGGTTATTCGTTCGAGAATGCGGACGGCAGCTTCGATTTGTTGGTTCGTCGTCACTTAGGCCATTTTAGCCCCTGTTTTGAACCGATTTACTATCGTATTTATTCGCCCGCGAACGAGTCTGCGTCGGACCAAAATGATGTCACCATTGCAGGGGCGATTGAAGCTTCGGTAAAAGTCCGCATCGGGGATGAAGAAATCTTATGCGCGGCCGAAGGCAATGGACCGGTGGATGCGTTAAACCAAGCATTACGGCAAGCGTTGCAAGCGCGCTTCCCAGAAATTAATGATCTGCACTTGAGTGACTATACCGTTCGGGTCATTAACTCAACGCAGGAGACTGCCGCGAAAGTCCGAGTTCATCTCGAGCACACGTTCGAGGGCGGAACCTTCGGGACAGTCGGCGTCAATGTCGACGTCATCAAAGCGAGTTGGAATGCCTTGATCGAGGCCTACCATTTTGCCCTGATGCAACACCGAGATTTTCAATCTGAGCAGCGCGATTTACAAAACACCTAGTTGGAACCCAAGGAAAAACCATTATGACCTGGGAGAATCGCTGGCATCCTTTGCTTGAACGTTGGGTGACGATTACGAGCCATCGTGGGACGCGACCGTGGTTGGGTGGTCGGGTAGCGGGAGCGCCTGATGCACCGCAGTACGATCCGGGCTGCTATTTGTGCCCAGGGGGTGAGCGGGTATCAGGCATTAAAAACACGGCCTATACCGCCTGTTTCGTTTTTGACAATGACCATCCCGCCTTTGGCGCGAGCGCGCCCGAGCCAACGCCTGCGCCCGGGATCTATGAAAGCGCCCGTGCGGACGGATTATGCCGAGTCCTATGTTATACCCCAGATCATGGCGGCCGGCTGAGCGGGTTATCCGAACGCGAGTTCAAAGAAGTTGTCCGCTGTTGGCGGGACCAGACGGATGCTTTGATGCGGGACGCCCGGTATGAGCATGTTTTTATTTTCGAAAATAATGGTGAGGTGGTCGGCGTGTCAAACCCGCACCCGCATTGCCAGATTTACGCAACCCCCTTTGTGTTTCATACCGTGGCGCAAGAGGTTCAAGCAGTGGATCGTTACCGACAAGCAGAAGCAGAAAACTTGTTCGACGCGATCATTCGTTCTGAGCAACTCGACGGGCGTCGAATTTTAGTTGAAACCGACGACTGCCTAGCGTTTGTTCCGTATTTTGCACAATTGCCCTATGAAACATTGATTATGCCAAAAGGGCGGTGGCAACGGTTAACAGAGATGCCAGAGCGCGCGCTTGATGATCTGGCTTTGACGTTGCGCGCGGTGCTTAAAATGCAAGATCACCTATGGCCGACGCCGCAGTCCTATATTCTGTCGGTGCATCAGGCGCCGAAGTCCCTATCGATTGATCACGATTATCGATGTTATATTCGCTTGCAGCCAATGCTTCGAGGGCCGGGCCTACAAAAATATTTGGCAGGTGTCGAAACCGGTGGTGGCCAGTTTTTAAATGATGGCTCTCCCGAAGAAAAAGCGGCTGAATTGAGCGCGGCAGGCTTGTTAGTGCCCAAAGAACGCTAAAGTCGCGGGCCTTGGCCAGTTTTATACAAAGGAAATTCAGGCGTCAGGAATTAAACAGCTTTTAGGAGGACAAACAGAGGCTATCACGGCGCTCAGATTGATGTGGCAAGATGCGCCTTAAGCGAGGTGCTGACGGCGCCTTTCCGGGCATGAAGCTTTGCTGGTTCGGATAGCGTTGCGTTGGTTGAGAGCATGCCTTTAGACTGGGCCAGGGTCTAGGGCGTTGTTTGATGTCGTAGACCCACTTGGTGGCTACAAGGTTTAAAGATAAATTTGGTTCGGTGTTGGATGAGTCGGTGATGGATGAGTCAGAGATGGATAACCAGTCTGCGTCTGCGACTGCACAACCATTGAGAGTGATACGGACGTGATTGGCTGACGAGTCGCGAGCGACAAGGCCGCGCGGAATCTAGGAAGGTGAAGGCGTCATATCGTCGTCAGTCTAGAAAACGTAAACGTTAGGATTAAACAGTTAAAAACAGAAACAGGAGAACGTAATGAAAGTCGATACGCATTTAACTCAAAATTGGCGCAAGGTACCGGCTGCGGTTCAGGCCGCTGAAGCCGATGGTTATGACGGCGTTGGCACCGCGGAGATGAATCATGATCCGTTCTTCCCGTTGCTGCTCGCAGCAGAACATAGCGAGTCGATTGAAATCAGGACCGGTATTGCGGTTGCTTTTGCGCGCTCACCGATGATCCTGGCTAATCAAGCCCATGATTTAAACGCCTATTCGAAGGGCCGGTTTACGTTAGGGCTGGGATCACAAATTCGGCCGCATATCACTAAGCGGTTTTCGATGCCCTGGGGTGCACCAGCAGCGCAAATGAAAGAATTGATTCAAGCGATGCGAGCAATTTGGGCCAATTGGTATGATGGCGAACCGCTTCGGTTCGAAGGTAAGTATTACAACCATACGCTCATGACACCTGCCTTCACGCCAGAAGATACCGAGTATGGTGCGCCGAAGGTTGTCTTGGCAGCTGTAGGTCCTATTATGACGGAGGTTGCCGGTGAAGTGGCGGATGGTCTTATTATTCACCCCTTCAGTAATGAAAAATATATCCGAGAAGTGACCTTGCCGGCGATCGATCGTGGTCTTGCGAAATCAGGTCGGAGTCGATCCGATTTCGAAATCAGCTATACGCCTTTTATGGTGTCCGGCAAAGATGAGGCAACTTTCGAGGCGGAAAAAATTGCAGCTAAGAATCGAATTTCATTTTACGGCTCAACGCCAGCTTACAAGCAAGTTCTTGGCGTTCATGGTTGGGGTGACCTGCAAATTGAATTGAATGCGTTATCAAAGCAGGGCCAATGGGCGGAGATGTCGAATTTAATCAGCGATGAGATGCTTAACACCATGGGGATTATGGCGGCGCCTTCAGCCATCGTGCCAGAAATGAAGCAGCGTTATGGCGACTTCACAGATCGAACGAGCGGTGCCTTTGGCTTCGTTGATCATGGCACGCGGACCGAAATGGTAGCAGCCTTGCGAGCTGGGTAATGCCCGTGGATGCGGCGGAAATCCCTAGAAGCTTGGTGTCAACGCATCGCGCTCGGTTAAAGATATTAGATCAAAGAAAGCTGCCGGAAACGGTGTCTTATCTCGATTGCTCGGAACTTTCTGAGGTTATCTCAGCCATTAAAAATTTGGCGGTTAGGGGTGCGCCGGCCATCGGTTTGGCAGCTGCTTATGGACTTGTGCTAGGGCTCGATGACTGTGTGGACGAGCTGGCCAGGATTCGGATTGAATTGAGGGATAGAGGTCAAGCGCTGATTGCTGCGAGACCGACGGCGGTGAATTTGTCCTGGGCCGTTGAGCAGATGCTGGATTTTGCGGCAACCAAAGAGGCGGCCCTGGGTGAGCCAGGATGGCGAGACAGGTTGTATCAACAAGCAAGAAAACTGTTTGAGGCCGATCGTGCCGCCTGCCGAGCGATCGGTATTGCAGGTGCCGCATTAATCAAGGATAAACCTTCGATTTTGACTCATTGTAATGCTGGCTCTCTTGCAGTTTCGGAGTTTGGCACCGCGCTCGCCCCAATTTACCAAGCGCAGGCCGATGGTTTGCCTGTTCAAGTTTGGGTGGATGAAACGCGCCCTGTGCTGCAAGGGGCGCGGTTAACAGCTTATGAATTGATGGCCCACGGCGTACCGTGTCGATTGATTACAGACAATATGGCTGCTCACGTCATGTCCAAGGGTTGGGTTGACCTTGTGCTGGTGGGTGCTGACCGAGTGGCCCGGAACGGTGACGCAGCCAATAAAATCGGCACGTTGGGCGTTGCAATTCTGGCAAAGCACTACGGAATCCCATTTTATGTTGCGTGCCCTTGGTCAACCATTGATCTCGAAACGCCTATGGGCGCCGAGATTACGATCGAAGAGCGTGCCGGGGACGAAGTGCGTCAAATTCAAGGAATTTGGACTGCACCGCGTGATGTGCCGGTTTTCAATCCTGCCTTTGATGTGACGCCCGCCGGGTTGATTGCGGGCTTTATTACCGAGCGTGGCATTCTGTCGCCAAACGCGTTGTCCAAGCACGCGCCGGAGGCAAGATATGGCTGAACAAGAAGGGGTCATTAAGTTTACCTATGAATTTGAAAAACGTGTGAATGTCTCAGAAGTGTCTTGGGAAATGCAAATTTGGCGTGATCTCTTTGTGGGTTACGCGTTAATCGGTCAGGTACCCGATCGCTACGGCGGTTTTGGCTTCGGCAACTTGAGCTGCCGAGTCGGCGAAGCTTTTAGTATCACAGCCTCCCAGACGGGCGGGCTCAAGTGTCTGAGTGCCTTGGATTACGCCTTGGTGCATGATTGGTCGCTTGTACGCAACCATTTGTCAGCAACAGGTGATAAAGAGCCCTCCTCTGAGTCCTTGACTCATGCTGCGATTTACGACAGTTGCCCGTCGGTTCGTTTTGTCTTCCACGTTCATAGTCCGCTGATCTGGCATGCCCGACAGGCGTTAGGCTTGCCCGAAACAAGTGCTGAAATCCCTTATGGCACGGTCTTGATGGCGCAAACCTTGAAATCCCTTGCTCGGGACATCGGCCCAGACGGCATCATTGCAATGGCGGGACACGAGGACGGTATTATTGCTTGGTCGACGACGGCCATGGGGGCTGGTTCGCTGATCTTTAGCGCGCTGCATCAGCAATCAGTCTGATCATGGAAGTATCGTGGAAATGTCGATTGAGGCTTTTTTTCTCCAAGGAATAGCGCAACAATCAAGGACCAATAAAAGGGAGACCCTATGCTTTCCAACAAACCATTGCTCTTGGCAATTGGCGCCGGCTTGCTCGTAATTTTGATTGCAGGGACCCTTTTGTTCGAAGGGGATGAGAAGGCGCCCGCAACCACCCAGATCGTCACGTTACCGGTCCCCCAACCAGCGCCTGTGGTTGTCGAGGTCACGCCGGAACCTGAGCCGGAACCTGAACCCGAATCAGCGCCTGAACCTGAGCCCGAACCGGTTGAGCCAGCGTTTGTGTTACCGCTTCTAAATGCGAGTGATGGTTTGATTCGCGATGGTTTGGTCAGTCTGAGTCGGCATGAAGGGATGAATCAGTGGGTTGCGGTTAACGATCTTATTAGAAAATTTGTTGGGTTCACGAACGGTGTGTCAGAAGGCCGAGTGGTTCGAAATCCGGTCGAGATCCTGGCGCCAAGGGGCAAGTTTTTAGTGTCCCAAATAGATGAAGAAACTTACTCAATCGATCCAAAGAGTTACGATCGCTACGATTTATTTGTCAATATATTTGAGTCCTTGGACAGTGAAGGCACGGCAGAGCTGTATGTCTTAGTTTTGCCGTTGCTCGATCAGGCCTACTCTGAGCTTGGTTTGCCGAACGGCAGCATGAACAATACGCTGTTTGCCGCCATCGGTAGGTTGTTGGAAGTACCGGTGATAGCAGGTGAAGTGCGGTTGACCCAGCCTGTTGTGATGTACGAGTTTGAAGACTCGGCACTAGAGCGGCTCAGTCCTGCTCAAAAACAAGTCATCCGAATGGGGCCAATTAATACTCAGCGACTTCAGCGAAAACTCTCCGAGATATCGCGTGCGCTTCGGGTGGCGCTCGAGACCAACTAGTTCGTGATGGCTAAGCCTTTATCGGGTTTACGGGTACTCGATTTAACCTTAGCGCGAGCTGGCCCTGTTGCGGTTAGGCTTCTGGCTGATTGGGGAGCAGATGTAATCCGGGTGGAGCCGCCTGCCACCACATCATCCCAAGATGTCACGGGTCAACGCACAGGATCCGATGCTCAAAACCTTCATCGAAACAAACGATCCTTTTCTTTGAATTTGAAAACAGAAGCCGGATATAGCCTGTTTTTAAAACTCTTGGCGACGGCAGACATTTTAGTTGAGAATTTTCGTGCGGAAGTTAAATATCGTTTAAAGATTGATTATGAGACGCTGCGTCAAGCTCATCCAAGTTTGATCTATGCCAGCATAAGTGGCTTTGGTCAGGATGGGCCGTATCGTTCCCGACCCGGGGTTGATCAAATTGTTCAAGGCACGAGTGGCCTGATGAGCCTAACGGGGGCGGCGGATGGGGTCCCCATGCGAGTTGGCATTGCGATTAGCGACACCTCTGCTGGTATGTTTTTGGGCCAAGGCATTCTTTTGGCCTTGATTGAACGGTCAAAAACTGGCGAGGGTCAATGGGTTCATACCAGTTTGCTCGAGGCGATGCTGAGCAAGCTGGATTTTCAGGCAGCGCGCTACACGATGTCCGGGGAAATCCCTGGCAGAGTGGGTAATGATCACCCCACCTTTTCGCCGATGGGGGTCTTTGAGGCCGCTGATGGCTTCGTGAATATCGCAGCGAGTACTACGAAAATGTTTCGTGCATTCTGCGAGGTGTTGTCCCAGCCGCAATTGGCGGAGGATCCCAGGTTTGAGACCGGGTCGGGCCGCCTGGCGCATCGTCAAATCCTGAACGATGCGATCAATGAATGCACTCGAGCCCTGACCATGCGGGAATTGGTAGCGCGGTTGAACCCTGTCGGCTGCCCCTGCGGCCCGATTTACTCGGTGGCCGAGGCTTTTGAAGACCCCCAGGTTCAACATCTAGGCATGGTTGCTAATGCGCACCATGACGTCTTGGGCGATATTGGTTTGGTCCGTAGCCCGATTAATTTGTCTAACCATGATCGGGTCACGGATTTT
The DNA here is from genome assembly GCA_018647445.1 of Gammaproteobacteria bacterium. Classification (GTDB taxonomy): domain Bacteria; phylum Pseudomonadota; class Gammaproteobacteria; order Pseudomonadales; family Azotimanducaceae; genus UBA9926. The sequence goes on along the minus strand of JABGTE010000217.1, from coordinate 541 downwards.
GACCGAGCCGCGCCGGCGCTAGGCGCTCATAACCCGGAAATTTACACCGAGCTGGGATTGAGTAGTCAAGAAATCCAAGCGTTGAAAGATAAAGGGGCTGTTTAGCGTATTGTCTTTGAGAATAAATTGATCTGTAGGCTTTCGGCTTTGAACCAGGCCGTTGGGGTCTCGCTTGAGGCTTGATCTTGAGGGCGTAGCGGGCGTCGCGTCGTAACCCTGAAGGGTGAAAAACAGAAGGGTTTAATGGGTTCAAAATTCAAAGGTGTTGGAGTTTTACGATGGAGCTAGAGACAAATAAAATGTTGGCCCGGATCGAGGACGGCATTGGTTGGGTCACGTTCAATCAACCGGAGAAGCGCAATGCGATTTCGCTCGAGATGTGGGCGGCTCTGGGTGAGATTCTCGAGGCGTTTCACCATGACCCGAGGGTTCGAGTGGTTGTCATGAGTGGGGCGGGTGGTCAAGCATTCGTGTCAGGTGCGGATATTTCAGAGTTTGATGAAAAACGGGGCAGTGCGCACCAGCGCGAAAGCTATGCAAT
>JABGTE010000098.1 GCA_018647445.1 Gammaproteobacteria bacterium | reverse complement strand
AGAGTCACCGGCTTGAATGCCATATCAAGGTCATATCGAATTTTACTTTCAGCCGTGTTGGCTGTTGCAGGTTCGGGGCTTGCGAGCACTTTCAAATAATCTTTGATATCGGCCGTGGTCATCCCAGTAAGCGCCGAGCCAACACCGATGATCGACGCGCCAGCATCTTGCATCGCGACGACGTCCTGGGCGGCGCTTACACCGCCACAACCGATGATTGGCAGATCACAAACCGCTCGAATTTCGCGCACACATTTTAAGGCTATGGGCAGGATGCCTTTGCCCGACATGCCGCCGGCGCCGTTGCTTAAAACGGGGTGGCCATAGGCGCTGGTATAGCCCGGTCCGACGGTGTTAATGGCGCACAGGGCATCGGCGCCCGCATCACAGGCAGCGCGCACAATATCGGTAAAGCGATCGGTGTTCGGTGTTAGTTTGGGTATTACAGGAATATCGACAACCGCTTTAACCGCTTTTATGATCTCGAACACGAGTTCCGGGTCTTGGCCCATTGCCATCCCGAAACCTTTGGCGTGTGGGCAAGAAAGATTTAGCTCTAAGCCGTCAGAGAAGGGTGCAAGGCACTGAGCCACCGCAACATACTCCTCGAGACTGCCGCCAAAAATCGAGGTCAGCAAAAATCGATCTTCTGGGATCGTTAAAGTTGCGAGTAATTCAGCGCTGGCACTCATGCCGGGATTGGTGAGGCCGACCGCGTTCACAAAGTTGCCAGGCGCGTACTGGCTCAATATCGGTTCTCGATTACCAAGTCTTGGATCCGGGCCGATGCTCTTGGTGGTCATAACCCCGACTTCAGGGACCTCGTCAAAAAAGTGCTGAATGATCGAAGTGGCCGTGGTTACGATTCCGGATGGAATGGTAAAGGGCCCGGAGAGTCGTTTGCCGAAGAAGTCCAAGGTAGCGTCCTGCGTTGGGGTCGATTGCGTGCAAGGATTATAGGCGCGGCATGGGCCTGAAACAAATCAGGGTCTGTACGCTCTTCCGCCAGGCTGTGGATTGCGCTAGCTGTTTTGCAGCAGCTCCACCCAATTACCCTCGGGATCTTCGATCATCGCAATCTCAACGCCAGGCCGAATCTGAATTGGCCCAAGCGGGACGGCATAACCCGCTGATTGACAAGCCGTGACCATCTCCACGAGGTTACTGATGCTAATTGTGAGGTATCGGATGCCCGTTGCGCCGCGAGGCCCGCCAGGCGCTGACTGAGCCTCAGGCGTTTTCTCATGCGTTAGGATTTTGATCACGGTGTCGCCGCAACCCAGTCGATACATCTTGGTGCCGCCTGGCATGTCAAGCGTTGCGTCGAGCGGGAGGCCCAGAGTCTCTGTGTAGAATTGCAGCATTGGTTCAATGGACTGCGCGACGATGCCAAGATCGATCGCAGATTTTGTGAGTTGTAAGGCGGGCATGAAGAATCCTGATTGAAAATAAGAGACCGGTTATCCCACAAACGGCGCGTTGGAACAAGCGTAACAGTGTCTCTTACCGTACTGTCACGCGGAAGCAACGCTGAGCATGAGAAGGTGGGTAAACCTAGGTCATAAGGTGCGCGCGAGTACGGTTGCCGTGCTCGCGCGGCACTGCGACGCCCGATTGATTCCGAGTTTCTAGTGTGACTAAGCGGAACGGACCAAGTTCAAAGTTTATTATTCAGGTGCCTCCTGGAGCCTTGATCATCCGGTTGCTTGCTTGTGCCAGTTACAAAAAATACGGGCGAAAAAGTAACCGTTGGTCGCCATTCGACGGTGTTTTCCGGATCAGAAGTTCCGTTTTGATCGCAACTAACCCTGTCGGCATGGGGCCTCGGCAAGGCAGCCTGTCGTCTCCGGATTGGAGTAGCTACGGGTTGCGATATATTGTATAAAACAGTCAGTCCGTACTGTTTTAAAAAAGGGAGGCCGCATGGCTAAAACAACCGACCACGAAATCGTTTCTATCTATCCATTCTCTGCTGAACAAGTTGACCAGATGATGCACAACTCTATGGAGTGCGTTTTGATGTGGGCAACTAAAGATTCTTGGCCAGTGGGTGTTACTCATGCGTTTGTATGGGAAGACGATAAAATCTGGATTACCTTCAGCGAGCATCGTCATCGTACGGCGGCGATAAAAAGGAACCCAAAAGTCTCGGTGAACGTCAGTAGTAAAGGGTATAACGATGGTGCATCTGCTGATCTACCAGGCGGCGCAATCACCTTTAAAGGCACCGGCGAATTCCATAATGATGAAGAAACCAAACTTTGGTTTTATCGATTACTTGCTAAAAAATTAAACCCTGGCAATCCAGATGGTGAAGCTTACTGGGTTGATTTCTTAGACTCGCCACTGCGAACCGTGTTGTCTGTTACCGCAGTCAAGAAAATCATGTACAACAGTAAACTTGCTGGTGCGCATATGGCCGGCACTGTTAGTGAAGAAGAACTGGGTGAGCGCTTAAGCTCTGATGCGGTTCGGATGAACAAGTCTCGTGAAGACAAGGGTCTTGATCCGCGGTAAAGGCGCTAGAGTATTCTTCTGTAGCGTTCTGCTAAGACCGCACAGGCGACGTGTTTAGGCCCGCCGTCTGTGCTCAACTGGAGCAAGGCAAGGCCGCTCGGCTGCCTATTCGGGAAACGGGATTTCTGAAATGACGGCTTCGCCAGCCGCTTTGAAGCTTGCAACAGCAGCTTTTGGTAGCCAGTCATTGATCGCAATTTGATAGCTTTTACGCGCGCTGATGACCTGGTACCAAGCGGTAAGGGCCGGGTAACAAGCCAGCACCTTGGCCATTGCTAAGTGCTCTAAGCGCAACACGTAAGGCGCGAGGGCAAAGTCCGCAAGGCTAGTGCGCGCGCCTGCAAGAAAGGGCGTCAAAGCCAACCGCGCCTCGGCAAAGTCCAAAACCTGAAGATACGCCGCGAGGGCTGTTGTGAAGATGGGAGCCTTTATGCCGTCTTGTATGACCATGGCACGGTGGCGTCGGCGCGCTTCATCCGGAATCTGAGCGAGGAGTGCTGCGAGTTCAGCCTTTGGCTTTAACAGCAACCCGGGCCGTGCGCCGATGGCGTAGGTGATGACCCCGCAGGCGGGGTGTAACCGGTCATCCAATAGTTTGCAGAAGGCGCGCTGTTCATATCGCTCAATTGCTGTTTTAGGCGACAACGAGGGCTCGGGATAACAATCTTCGAGATACTCATTAATCAAGGTCGACTCCGTAATGGACCGGTTTTGATGAACCAAAGTGGGAACAACCGCTTGGGGGTTCAGTTCTAAATACTCAGGCTCAAACTGCGCGCCGCCTTGCAAGTCTAGGATGACGGACTCGAAGTCGAGCTGTTTTTCGGCCAATACCAATCGCACTTTCTGGGAGCAGGTTGACATTGGATTGTGGTATAACTTCATGAGGGCGTGCTCGAAATTTAGATAAAAGCAGTCTAAGCCGCTGGGTTTAACCGCTGCAAGGTGCTCGGTTAGATGGTTCGTTGGGTTCGGGCTGTAGCCTCGAGAAAGCTTTAGGTTTTTTGGAATTGGCTGAGGATTGTCTCGGCGTCGAAATGGTCTGCAGAGCGCCCGATGAGATTGCGTTTAAGGGCTACCGCCCTGACCCGTACAGTGCTTAAAGGAGAGAGATTGCGTGATTAAAGGCATTCACCACATTGCCATCGGCGTGCCCGATATGGCGGCAGGCCTTGCGTTTTACACTCAGGCCTTTGGGTTCGAAGTGGTTCAAAAGCAAACCATTGTGAATGCACCCCTAGCGGATCAGGCCATTGGCTTGAACGGTGTTGATGCCGACATGGCGATGCTCAAAACCGCGAACTGTTTTATCGAGCTCTGGCAATATCGCTTGCCGGTTGGTTCTGACACCACATCCAAGCCCTGTGATCTGGGCTTCCCACATTTTGCAGTTGAAGTTGAAGATATCGATTCAGAGTACCAAAGGCTCATGGCATGCGGTATGCAATTTGTAGGTGAACCAGTCAATTTCGGGGATGCAAGCGCTGTGTACGGTCGGGATCCGTTTGGCAACACGATTGAAATATATGAGATTCGGAACCCCGAAAAGCCGCGTTTAAGGGCGCACCAACGACTTGAGCAGGATGCGGCATTAACTTAAGCCGGGTCATTTAAAAGATCTGTAAAACGACTGACGAGGACGAAAACCACCTATGAATTTTGATTTTTCCAGCGAGGATCGAATGATCCAAGAACAGGTTCGCAGATTTTTGAGTGAGCAAAGCCCTCTGAGCCGACATCGGTCGGTAATGGAAGGAGAATCCCTGCAGGCCAGTGATGTCTGGCAAGGTTTGGCGGATCTCGGGCTGCAAGGCACTGCGATTCCGGAAGCCTATGGTGGCGTTGGTGCCGGCTACTTGCCCCTTTGCCTTGTTGCGCAGGAGTTGGGTGGCGTTTTGGCGGCGGTACCCTTTTCCTCATCGGTCTACCTCGCAACGGAAGCCATTACCTGTTTCGGGTCAACGGACCAGAAAGAGCGGTATTTGCCAAAACTCGCGTCCGGGGAATGGGTTGGGACTCTGGCAGTGAGTGAGGGCCCGCATGCGCCTTCGCCAACTAATCTTACCGTTGTCCGTTCTGGCGATAGGCTATCGGGCAAAAAGCTGGTTGTGCCCCATGGGCTCGCTGCCGACTTTGCGGTTGTGTTGGTCACCAGTGATGCCGGCACGGATTTGGTGCTTGCCGGGCTTGAGGGCGTTGAACGTAGCGCGGTCGAGATTGTAGACCCTTCCATTGCAGCGGCAACGATCGATTTTGCTCAAACCCAGTGTGAGTCTTTGGGCGCGCCCGGTGATGGCTGGGCAATGCTTGAAACGGTGCAACACCGGGCGGCCGTGCTCTATGCGTTTGAGCAGATCGGGGGTGCTGAGCAGGCGCTGAATATGGCGGTCGCTTATGCCAAGGAACGCTTTGCGTTTGGCCGACCGATCGGCTCTTTTCAGTCGTTAAAGCACATGATGGCCGATATGTATGTTGCATTGAAATTAGCAGAATCCAATGCTTACTATGCAGCCTGGGCGCTGCAGAATGATGCGCCGGACCTTCGTCTAGCCGCAGCCACTGCTCGGGTTTCGGCAACCCAAGCGTTCCAGTTATGCGCCCGTGACAACATTCAGGTCCACGGCGGTATGGGCTTTACTTGGGCATTTGACTGCCATTTGTTTTATCGGCGCTCGAATTATTTGTCCTTGGCATTAGGCGGCCTAAACGAATGGGAAAATAAATTAGTTGATGCCCTGCCAAGCGCAGTGGCCTAGGAGTGGATAATGGATTTTAGCGATACAGCAGCAGAGACAGACTTTCGACAAACCGCGCGCGCGTGGATTCAAGACAATGCGCCGACTTATTTAGCGGCACCTTTGTCGGGCAGTGGTTTTGGCTCAACTCGAACTGGAGATTTTGATCCGATCGCTGAGGCGAAAAAATGGCAGAAAACCAAAGCCGAGGCCGGTTGGGCTTGCATTCAGTGGCCTAAGGAATATGGCGGTCGCGGCGCGACCCCCATTGAAAGTGTGATCTGGAGTCAGGAAGAAGGCATTTACGGCAAGCTGAGCGGCACCTTCATAATCGGTCAAGGAATGTGCGCGCCGACCATGATGGCCTACGCCGGCGAGGAAGCGAAACTGCGATACCTGCCCAAGCTCGCCAGCGGAGAGGAAATATGGTGCCAGCTGTTTTCCGAACCCCATGGTGGCAGCGACCTTGCCGGGCTTCGCACCAAAGCAGTTAAAGATGGTGATACCTGGGTGATCAACGGT
>JABGTE010000088.1 GCA_018647445.1 Gammaproteobacteria bacterium | reverse complement strand
GGATCGGATTTAGCGGGCGCCTCAACCCGGGCGGATCGAAAGGCGGATCACTGGCTCATTAATGGTCAGAAAGTTTGGAATACCAGCGCGCATCATGCGGACTTTGGCATTTTGGTGGCGCGCTCGAACTGGGATCTGCCGAAACACCAAGGCCTGTCATACTTTTTGATTGATATGCGTCAGCCTGGCGTTGAAGTTCGGCCTTTAAAACAGATGAACGGACACGCATCCTTTAACGAGGTGTTTTTAACCGATGCGCGGGTGGCGCTGGATGACCTCGTGGGCGGTGAGGGCCAAGGCTGGGCGGTTGCGACGGCCACGCTTTCGATTGAGCGCCAAGGCTTTGCCCGGGGCCGGAGTCAGGGCGCGCCGGCTCCGGCCTCGGCGGGTCGAGGTTATGAAGAGCTTGCCCGAGAGCTCGAAATTGATAATGAGCCATACACTTGGTATCCCCAACGTGAAGGCCGCCCGGACTTGATTCTACAGCGGGCGCAAGAGACCGGCGCGATTGAAGACGATGCGGTGCGTCAAGAAATGGCAAAGTTGGTTTGTTTGACCGAGTCCGCACGGATTTCAGCGGATCAGGTTTCGGCGCATCAAAAATCCGGCGGTCAGGGGATGCTGCCCGCAGGATCGATTGGTAAGCTCGGCGCGAGTGTGATTGCGAGACAAGCGGCGCACGTGCACACCATGATCTCAGGCGCGAGCGCGATGTTGAGCGGCCCTGAGTCTGCGTTCGAAGGGGTTATTGCCGAGACTTTAATTTCGGTGCCCGCTATTTCAATAGCAGGTGGTACGGATGAAATTCAGCGCAACATTATTGCCGAGCGCGTGCTGGGCATGCCAAAAGAGCAGCGGATGGATACCGGACCCTTCCGAGATATTCCGCGCAATGGGCAATAAGAAACGAGGCCTTGGTCGGATCTTTGTGCCATCCTAGGATTAAAACAAAGGCTTTAAGATGAAGAAAAGGAGCGTCAAATGAGTTTCAAAGGCATAGACCACGTTGTGGTTCGAGTGGGTGATATCGAGGCAGCTGTCGCCAATTACAATAAGATCTTGGGGATTGAGCCCGACCGGGCCCATTCAGATGCTCTAATGGCAGATCAGGCCTTTTATCGCTTCGACAACGGCACCTTCTTAGAATTGATTTCGCCAACCCAAGAGGCCTCGCCCTTGACCGGATCTTTAAATAAGCTCGGCGATGGCGTACACACGGTGGCCTTTGCGGTGGAGGATCCGAAAGCCACAGCCGAGTCCTTGTCGGCATCGGGCGTCCGCACGATTGGCGGCGCGTTTGTGCATCCCGCTGAGGCCAATGGCTTGCTGGTGCAGTTAAGTCCCGCATCATAAGTTAAGCGCGAACATCTATTCGAGACTATAAAGGAGTGCCGAGGCGTGAACGAAGCATTAGAGCAATTTCGATCGGAAACAAGAGCTTGGTTATCAGCCAACTGCCCGGTGGGTGCTCGTGGGCCGGGTGAGATCCACAGCGGGAGTACGAAAGTTGTTTTCCAGCCCGATACCCAGCTGTGGCTACAGGTAATGGCAGAACGCGGCTGGACCGTACCGCAGTGGCCAAAAGAGTATGGCGGTGCTGATTTAAGCTTGGCCGAAACCCAGATTCTATATGAAGAGATGCAGGCCATTGATGCCCGGCCACCGCTCATGAACATGGGCACCCGGATGTTGGGGCCGACCTTATTGGAGCATGGCACCGAAGATCAAAAGCGACGGCATTTGACCTTGATTGCCAAAGGTGGCGCTGCCTGGTGTCAGGGTTATAGCGAGCCGGGTGCGGGCTCTGATTTAGCGGCCCTTAATACCAAAGCAGTTTTGCAGGGCGATCATTTCCAGATTGATGGCCAAAAAATTTGGACCTCAGGAGCGCAATATGCGGACTGGATGTTCTGCTTGGTCCGAACCGATCCGAGCGTGCCCAAGCATCAGGGGATCAGTTTTGTTTTGTTGCCCATGGATCAACCTGGGGTAACCATTAAGCCCATCCAGCTAATCTCAGGAAGCTCGCCGTTCTGTGAAACCTTCTTAGATGGCGCCTTGGCCGAAAAACGAGATCTGGTTGGAACGCTTAATGAGGGTTGGGGGATTGGTAAGCGCCTTCTTCAGCATGAGCGCTCTGGTCAGGGCGGCCTCGGTCCATCAGCCGGTCGATCTCGACCTGTTGGGGTAACCGTTGACCTTAGTCTCACGGATCTTTTGCGTCGGTATGCAACCGATTCAGTCCAGACAGCAAGCCAACGCAATGAGGTCATTCAGTGGCAGATGCGCAGTCGCGCGTTTGCCTTAACCCAGCGAAGGATGGGTGAAGAAGCACGAGGCGGCGCAGCACCGGGTGCGGCGACTTCGATGTTCAAGCTGTATGGAGCATCTTTAGCGCAAGATAAACAAGCCCTGACGGCCGATTTAATGGGTAGCCAGGGGATGGGCTGGGAGGCGGCAGGGTTTTCGTCGGATGAATTGGGCGCCACGCGATCTTGGCTTGCCAGTCGAGCGGTTACGATCTACGGCGGGACCAATGAAGTGCAAGCCAATATCATCGCAAAACGGGTGTTGGGTTTGCCGGATTGACTGCGGGTCAATAGCGTCCCCTAATTTGATTTTGCGACGCATCTAGGCATAAAAATTGCGCCAGACTTTTGTTTGAGGTTAGTCCTTCCTCGAACGCATAAGGAATCGCATGTGCTTGAACAGATTAGGGCATCAAGAGGAGTGCTTATTCCGAACAGGTGAGTATCGCGTCGAGGGCGTTTGCCCAGTTGAACCGCTGGTATGAGTCGGGGACCGCTAGATTGTTCAAAGTGCTGACGGTTTGGTTTTTTTGGCTCACCTAAGACGTTACTTTATCGCGCAAACTTTGAACCCCAGGTTATTAACTGTTTCTTTGGATTAATCGCGCGCATTGCCCCTTGTAATTCCGAAGGTGAAGAGGTGCCCTAACGGAAATAGTTCTTCAAGGGTACATCGATAGCCAAACTTAGTAGTCAGAAATCAAGCTTAACGGCATGGCGGCGATTAAAAACACTTTCAGGCAGTCGAATAAACGGTAGATTGACCGATAGCGCGCTGAATACGAACGATAATGGGAGGGATCAGTGGCGCTTTGTTCGAACTGTTCTGCAGTAATACCGCTTGGTACAAACTGCGTCAGTGAAGCGTCCGGTAAGCCCGTTGGCTATTGCTCAACGAGCTGTCTTGATCAGGCATTGACCCAACAATTGACCCCAACTTTTAGTCGAGCCACACCGTCAATTGAGCGTGTTGAGCCTGGCAAGGTAAGAACCGGTGATGGCGACGCAGATCTCACCGAGATAATGATTTCGACCAGTGATACGTTACCGGGAAAGAGTATCGCTCAAAACCTTGGCATTGTTGACGCCGTGATCGTTCTGAAACAGATGGCCTCACCGCACCAATCGTCAAGCCTAAGAGGTCAAGCCATAGTGACGGACTCTGCTTTTTCCAAAAGCTGAATGAAGCGAAGATGGAAGCCATTGAACGTTCGAGGCGTAAAGCAGGCTTGTTGGGCGCGAACTGTGTCTGTGCGGTTCGAATAGAAAATTCTCAATTGAGCCGTGCCGAGATGAGTGTTTCCGCATATGGTACCGCTGCAATTGCAATCTTTAAGACAGTGATGCGTGGATAGGGGCGCTTCGAGCAGGCTCTGAGCTGTTTAGACGCTTCACAATGCAGCTTGTAGTCCTGCTGTCAGAACCTGAATTATGGCGACTACTATTTTAGAAAATAGCGATTTTGCAACCAGTCTTTGGCACAACGGCCTGCGGCGGGTTGTGCGGGCTCGGGGGAAACATCGAGGGGTTTTGGTGCAACAATGAAAAAAATCACTTCCTCCGATTTTCAGTCCAGCCAGACTGCTGGTACACTTCGCACTCGAACGGTAAAGAGCATTTTCTAATGCCAGTCCAATTTGTCGCATCCTGTGAATTGCCAACCGAGTTTGGCAAGTTCATCATGCATGGTTTTGAGGATCCCGATACGGGCCAAGAACACGTTGCACTCACTTTTGGTTCCATTGCCAATCAGTCTGGCGTGCTGTGCCGCGTTCATTCAGAATGCTTAACGGGTGACTGCTTGTTTAGCATGCGCTGTGACTGCGGTTCCCAGTTGCAGACGGCGATGCAGAGAATCTCTGAACAAGGTGCTGGGGTTTTACTCTATCTCAGGCAAGAGGGGCGGGGGATCGGCTTGATCAATAAAATCCGAGCCTATCAGCTGCAAGATGCTGGGGCTGATACGGTTGAAGCGAATGAGCGCCTTGGGTTTGATGCAGACCTCCGGGATTACACGATGTGTCGGAATATGTTTGCGCATCTACAGGTCGGCTCTGTTCGATTGATGACCAATAACCCGGTGAAGGTTAACGCCTTGACCAAATTGGGCATCGAAGTACAGGACCGCATGCCAATAGAGACCGGGCACAACGATCATAATGACCGTTACCTCAAGACGAAAGCGGGCAAGTTAGGACATCTTTTGGGTCAATCAACGGTTAGCTAGCTTTCGAATGCTGCTTGATGATCAAGGATCCGTTGCAAGATACTGTCGGCGTCAAGACCGCTGGTCTTGATCATTTCTGCAGGCTTTTCGGGCTGGATAAACTCGTCCGGTATGCCAAGGTTCAAAATCAATCCGCGATATCCGGTTCTCGCTAAGCTTTCATTGATGGCCGAGCCCGCACCGCCTTGAATAGCATTTTCTTCCAGGGTAACGAGGAAGCCGTGCTCACTCGAAATTTGCTTGATCAGCGACTCATCAAGCGGTTTTACAAACCGCATATCCACAACGGTTGCGTCTAGTTGTTCGGCCACTGCGAGTCCCGTCTTCAGCATGCTGCCAAAAACAAGAATCGCTATGGCGCTGCCAGAGCGACGGACGTTAGCACAGCCTAATTCGATCGGGATTGGCGCGTCAGAGCCTTCGCCGGTTATGTTGCCCCGTGGGTAGCGGACACAGGCGGGGCCCGAATAATCATAGCCAAATTCAAGCATGGCTTTGAGCTCACTTTCGTCTGACGGCGCCATCAGAACAACATTGGGGATGCATCGTAAAAAGCTGTAATCAAAGACGCCGGAATGGGTGGGCCCATCTTCGAGCAGCCCTGCACGATCAATCGCAAACAGCACATCCAAATTCTGAATGGCGATGTCATGAACAAGCTGATCATAGGCGCGTTGTAGAAAAGTGGAATAAATGGCGACGACCGGTTTCATCCCTTCGCATGCGAGCCCAGCCGCCAGGGTGACCGCATGCTGCTCTGCGATAGCAACGTCAAAGTAACGGTCTGCAAAGCGTTCAGAAAACGCAACTAGGTCTGAGCCTTCGCGCATAGCGGGTGTTATGGCCATAAGGCGGGAGTCTGCTTCGGCTTTATCGCAGATCCACTGCCCAAAGATATTGGAGTAGCTCGGCTGCTTGTCGTTGCGGCCAACGGGGTTGGTTTCAATTTTTGACATTGAATGGGTGCCAATGGGCGCGGCTTCGGCGGGTTCAAACCCCTTGCCTTTTTGGGTCACAAGATGCAGAAATTGTGGTCCGCTCTGATCCTTGATATTGGTTAAAGCCGTTACCAGGGCGCGTAAATCGTGACCATCAATCGGTCCGATGTAGTTCAGGCCTAGTTCGTCAAAGAGCGTTCCCGGCACAACCATGCCTTTCATGTGCTCTTCCGTTTTCCGAGCAAAGTTTTGCGCCGAAGGCAGGTGACTTAAAATCTTTTTGCCGCCTTGTCGAACATTTAAATAAAATTGGCTGGAGAGAATGCGGGCAAAATAACTTGCGAGTCCGCCAACATTTTCCGAAATGGACATCGCGTTGTCGTTCAGGATGACCAGCATGTCGGCATCGACCGAGCCCGCGTGATTCAGGGCTTCAAAGGCCATGCCTGCAGTCATGGCGCCATCTCCGATCACGGCAACTGTTTTAGACGGGTTGCCATGGGCTTTTTTGGCCAAGGCCATTCCCAAGCCGGCGCTGATCGAGGTCGAGGAGTGCCCGACGCCAAAGGTATCAAAAGGACTTTCGTCTCGCGATGGAAAGGGTGCCAGACCGTCTTTGCGTCTTAAGGTGCCCATCTGTTCTCGCCGACCCGTTAAGATCTTGTGCGGGTAGGTCTGATGGCCTACGTCCCAGATTAAATGGTCGTTCGGCGTATCGAAGCAATAATGCAGCGCAACGGTTAATTCAATAACGCCGAGCCCAGCACCAAAGTGCCCACCGGTTTGTCCAACAGTGTAGAGCAGGAAGTGCCTGAGTTCGTCAACCAACTGATCTAACTCAGTTAGGCTCAGTTGCCTTAAGTCGCTAGGGACAATCACAGTGTCTAGCAGCGGCGTGTCGGGACGCTCGGTTGGGATGGTGTAGAACATATGGCGAATTGATTGGCTTGAGGGAGGAAGTTTACACGAAAGCCAGAAGAGGGTTTCTCGATATTAATGTTTTCTTTCGACCATGTAGTGGGCCAGTGCCCGCAGATTCTCGGTTTCGAGCTGCGATTGCTGAAGAAGGTTTAAAGCGGTTTTCATGAGATCTGCAAGATGGTTTTGTGCCGCTTCAAGGCCCATCAACGAAACAAACGTTGATTTTGCCCGGGCTCGGTCTGAGCCTTGCTGTTTGCCAAGGACTTCAGTGCTGCTAGTTTCATCGAGGATGTCGTCTTGCACTTGGAATGCTAGCCCGAGTTGCGCGCCAAAGGCTCTGAGTGTTTGTTCAAAGTCACTCTGATTGCTCGCCATGATAGCCGCGCTGGCGGCTGAGAATTCGATGAGGGCACCTGTCTTGAGGGCGTGCATCTCGGTAAGGGCGCTCAAACTGAGTGCTTGGTGCTCCCCTGTCATATCATGGACTTGTCCACCGACCATGCCTTGTACGCCACACGCAGCGCTGAGCGCTTGGATGAGCCGAAGCCGTGCCGCGGGATCAAGTAGCACGTCCTCTGCGAGCGTTTGAAAGGCTAGCGCTTGTAGTGCATCTCCCGCGAGGATCGCTAAGGCTTCACCAAACTTGATGTGGGTGCTGGGTTTCCCTCGTCGTAACGCATCATCATCCATTGCCGGTAAGTCGTCGTGGATTAGCGAATAGGCATGGATCAGTTCAACCGCGAGCGCGGTGCTGTCAGCCTGATCGAGGCTAAGCCCGAGCGCGTCGGCACTCAGGTAAACAAGGGTTGCGCGTAGACGCTTACCCCCACCAAGACAGGCATAGGCCATCGCGTCGTTGAGCGCTTTGGGTTGGCCAAATGTGCTGAGTCGTTCTGTAAGCTTTACTTCGATTCGGTTTTGGAACGGGGCGAGAAACTCAGCCGTCATCGGAAGACTCAAAAGGTTGTGACTCAACGCCATGACTGGTTTTTACCAGCTGCGCAACGGTTTGCTCGGCATCCGCTAAGGCTTTTTGGCATGCGCGGGTTAACGCGATGCCTTCTTGAAAGGCTTTCAAGGATTCCTCCAGAGAGAGCTCGCCGGCTTCCATGGTCTCAACCAAGGTTTCGAGTTTCTTTAAGGATGCTTCAAAGGGAAAGGCTTTGGCTTGGGGCATATCGGTGCTGTTGTCATCGGTTTGGTGCACCTTACTGCTGCGCCTGCAACAGGTCAATCAACCGCTACGCGCTTTTTGGTCAAGGCCTGAGCGCCCGTCCGATACAGACTGGTTAGCTCACAGGGGTTGCTGAGATACCTGCAGGCCTAAATGAATGGATTTCTCAATGTGCCATCCCAGCCAAGATCGCAAAAGCGGCACGCGCGCGGGATGGCTTGCTGATTAAGCGCCGCAGGCCATTTTGATTTGAGGCCCTGTTGTCATTGCATGAATGAGGGTCGGGTCAAGGTTCAGCCTGAGCGCTCCGGGGCTTGCAGGGCCAATGTGTAGTCAAGGCTATAAGCGCCGCTGGACAATCGGTATGGGGGTAACGTGTCGGGGCCGCAACTGGCACCACCGAGGCCGCGTTGCATGACATCTAGGCTCAGCCAGACGTGATCATCCGGCGCGACCTCATAGGTGTGAAAGGCGTGTAAAAGCGATTCCTTTGGATAATGGCTAGCTGAAGCTTCAAAGAGCTGGTCTCCCGTCACGGTGATACCCAGTTGGCGATCACTATGAAGCCCAAGCCATCGCACGTCCGTCAGGTTGCCATGGTCCTGAGGCAGGATATACGGCACATATTGTGCGCCTACCGTACTTTCGTGCACCATTAAGCGGCCAGATTGTTTGCGATCGACATAAGTCTCGTGAGGACCGCGTCCATACCAAGAAAGGTTTTCAAAGTCTGGCTTGAGTCTGTACCGAACCCCAAGACGCGGTAAGTCCTTTAAAGCTTTGGGCACTTGAAATTGATGGGAAACGTGCAACGCAGCATCGGGTGTGAGGTGGTAGCGCGTCTTGCAGCGGATTTGCCCAACCTGGGTGATGATTCGGGTGGTATGGCTTATGACAACGCCGTGATCGCCTTGCTCTGTGATCGATAGCTTTCCGGTTTCTGGGATAGCGTCAAACAGGCCTTGGGCGCGCCATCGGTCCAGCGCCTTATGCTGCTGACCGGTCCAACCTTTGATGCCATCGTTATCGATGGGCGCCCGCCAGATATTGATCATTAGGTCGCCCTCTAGGACGGCCTCCTCTTTAAAGCGAACCTCGGTCAAGCCGCAAGCGTCGAAAGAAAACGCTGAATCCATGGCGCGTAAGTGAATTCTCCCGTCCCGGATTTGAACATCAGGCGTGCTTGGTTGGTAGCTACTCCGCCGTGTTTGGGCAGTAACTTGAACCGTTTTTAAGGCGATTTGGTCCCATGCCAAGATATGCCCGGCATCGCACCAAGATTGCTTTTGTTTGAGCGTGAACTCGAACAGGATGCTGTGTTCGCCCGGTTGCCGCGCGCAGGATTTGGGCGCGGCAACAACCACTTCAGCCGCAGTGCCAGCGCGTACCTTCGGTAGTTTTAGTACGCGTGTGTCTCGAATCAAGCCGTCCACCAAGTAATGGCAAGTGACGGTTAGTCCGGCCAAATCGGTAAAGTCTTGTTGGTTAATAATCTCAAACCGATTGCCTCTGCGTTTGCGGACTTTGATCGGTTGAATCACCTTTTTAAATTCTAACAACGAACTGTGCGGGGTTCTGTCCGGCCAACAGAGCCCATCGCACACGAAGTTCAGGTCGTGAATCGCTTCCCCAAAATCACCGCCATACGCCCAATAAGCTTTGCCATCGGCGGTCGCTTGAATCCCGTGATCGATCCACTCCCAGATGAAACCGCCCTGCAAACCTCTATAGGTTTCAATCGCATCCCAGTATTCGCCGAGGTTGCCACAACTGTTTCCCATGGCGTGGGCAAACTCACACATGATGACCGGTCTCGGATCTTGGCTGGTGGTGGCATGTTCTATTAAATCGGCAACCGACGGGTACATCGGGCAGACGAGGTCCGAGCCTTCGGCATTGGCGTCCCAGTCCCGTTTGACGCCTTGCTCGCAGATCGCATTTTCGTTATGGATTGGTCGGCCCGGATCAAAGGCGCGGATCCAAGCGGCCATGGCAACTTGGTTTGGGCCATAGCCGGTTTCGTTACCGAGACTCCAGGAAAAAATACAGGCATGGTTCTTATCGCGCTCGATCATTCTGGTAGCGCGAGAGAGAAAAGCCGGTGCCCAATGACTGTCTTGGCCAAGCTGAGCGTAGTGATGATGCGCTTCAAGGTTGGTTTCATCGATCACGTACAAGCCGTATTCATCGCATAGCTCTAAAAAACGCGATTGGTTCGGATAGTGGCTGGTCCGTACCGCGTTGATGTTGTGCTGCTTCATGAGTGTTAGATCTTGCCGCATTAAAGCTTCAGAAATGACTTTCCCGGTCTGGTCGCAGTGATCATGGCGATTAACGCCCCGGATCAGTACCGCTTGACCATTGATGAGGAGCTGCCGGTCTTTGATTTCAATGTGTCGAAACCCGATCTTCAATCGAGCGCATTCCAACACACGGCCCTTGGGGTCTTGCAGGGTGATTTCTAAATCGTAAAGGTTGGGGTGTTCACTCGACCAGGCTTCAACTTTTTTGAGGGACTTTGTCAATTCGATGACCGCGCCTTTGCCAGTAACCGGAAAGTACTGAGCGCGGTCAATATGGCCTGCAAGCTCTTGGGTTAAATTCCGATCTTGGCCAGATGGATACAGGGCCGCGGTGACGCTGTGTCCGAGCGCACCGCGTCCTATCGCGGATAGCGAGATGCTGAGATCTAGCCGTGCACTCTGACTACTCGGGTCGAAGATTGGTTTGGCATGAATATCCCTTAAATTGACCCAGGGCCGACGGGACAACCGAATCGGACGATGAATGCCCGCATGCCACCACTGATCTTGATCTTCGATATAACTTGTGTCGCTAAACCTCAAAACCATTAAGGCGATTAGGTTTTCGCCGGGCACCAAAAACGGCGTTAAATCAAATTCGGCGGGTAGTCGAGAATCCTTATTAAACCCAATGGTGTGGCCATTGCAAAAAACGTAGCAGCAATTCTCAACGCCTTCGAGCACGAGCACAGACTGTAAGCTGCGACTTGATTGATGATTAAGGCGTAGCCGATAGAGTCCTGTTGGGTTCTGGTCAGGGACTCGGGGTGGTTCTTGCCGAAAGGGCATTCTGACGTTTGTGTAAATGGGTTGATCGATTTCATCGGGATCCATCGTCCACAGGGCCGGCAGCGACACAACCTTAAACTGTTGGTCATCGAAATCGGGTTGTTCCCAGCCGGATGGCGCCTCTTCTGGGTGCGGTACACGTAGAAATCGCCAGCCTTCAGAGAGCTCTGTCTCGCGGCTGGATTTATTGGCTTTGCTTTGGGCCTTACTTGCAAAGCGGTGGAAATGAGCTGCTGCCGGCAGGCGTCCAAACGCCAATGTTTCTGGATTTTCCCAATGTGGATTAGCCATTCGTGTCTCCAAATGTCGCGATCGAATTTGCGAGTTTAATCGAGATCGCGATAGCGTGGGACGTTGAATAAAATGACTACCATAATGATCAAACCAATCGCCGACAAACCAACCGCCCATTGCGGTCCGTAAAATTCCGCGAGCAAGCTGATTGGATAAATGCTGACCGATAAAAGCGCCATCTCCAGCATATAGATACTCATCACTCTGCCGCGAAATTCGTCTTCGACATAGGATTGGATGAGCACGTTGCTGAGCGACATGCGCGTTGCTTGACCAAAGCCGACGATCGTAAGCAGGGCGACCGAAATCCAAAAATGTGTTGAAACTGCAAACATCAGCAAACTGATGCCCATGATGCCAGCGCCCCATAAGAGGATCCGGGCACGACGTCGATTTCCGAATGAGGCGATATAAAGCGAGCCGAGGAGAGAGCCGATGCCCGAGATCGAGATCAATAACCCAAGCCGATCCGGACCCGCTGCCAGTACATCTTTGGCAAAACCTGGCAGGAGCATGAAATAGGTTAGGCTGAAAAATACCATGAGGAAGTTACATCCGAGCAGCATGAAAATAACGGGGGTGTCGAGAACGTAGCGAAATCCAAGGTGGAGCTCGGTCAGCATTGACCCGGTGGGCATATCGGCATCTGCTTTGTCACTAACGTGAATAAAAGACATCAGCGCAGCTGACCATAAATACAGGCCGGCCATCAGTAGATAGATCCATTGTGCTGGATCAATATTGCCGTTGCCGCCGCCGAGTGCAGCAACCAAACCGCCTGCCAAGCCAGGGAGCAGCAACCGAGCGGTATTCATGCCCGAGGTGCTTAGCCCAATGGCATTGGTGAGGCGATTGAGACCAACAATATCCTTTGTAAAAGCCTGTCGTGCCGGCATCATCGCATTCATCACAATGCCCTGCAGGACTGACGACACAAGCAAGTGCCCAAAGACCAACTCCCCGCGATAAATGAGGGCCGCAATCCAAAAGGTAATGAGCGCATTGGCAACGCCGCTGATCTGCAGCACAACTTTCTTTTGCCGCACGCGGTCCGCGACAACGCCGCCGAGCGGCGCGGCGAACAACCCCACCAGCCCACCAGCAGCGGTCATCCAGCCAAGCTTTTCGTAGGATGCGGTAATTTCGTAGACCAGCCAGCCCCGAATGAACATTTGGATGTTCATGGCGGCGAAATTGCCGCAGAGCGCGAGGAAAAACCAACGATAGTTTTTGATTTCGAACGCTGCAAAAGTACTGCGCCAGCGGCTTCGCTGAATGGGTGGTGTTAGAGAGGCCTCACCGCTTGGTAAGGTTTGAGGGTTGGTCATCTGATCAATATAGCAGGCCTAGCTCCTGAAACTAGATCCGTGATGATTATTGATTATCCGCCGAGTTCAGCCAGGGCCTGTGCAGCGGCCTGACTAGGAAATAATGCCTGACTTTGCCGAAGATCTGCCCCTGCTGCGTCGTTTTGTTTCAGCGCCTTGGCCGCCAAACCTCGGCCCAAAAAATATCTGAAGTGGCTGGGATTAATCTTAAGGGCCTCTGAAAAGTGCTGTTGAGCTTGGCGAAATTCTTGTCTGGCCATGGCAATTTGACCCGCGGCACTATGGATCTGCGCCTCAGATTGGGTTTGTGCAAGCGCGGCTTGGATGTCCGATTGGGCCTTATTCAGATTGCCCTCTTTTAAAGCAATGAGCGCAGTTTGGGTCCGATTATAGGCCGGGGAGCGTTGACTGAGTCGGTTGAGCTTAGATTGATAGCGATCAAAACCCAGGGTGAGGTCTTGGCGTGCGGCCTGTTTTAGGCGCTGCGCGGTGCCGCGATTTTTCTCGACGCGTTCTTGCGATGGCGGGTGGCTGGCGAGCATGCCGTCGAGCCAGTTATCGGATTGACCTTTGGACAACTGGACGAAGGTTTCTTGCAGTGAAACTGCGGCCTCCGGGTCATAACCCGCGCGCATCATATAGATCATGCCGTAGGCATCGGACTCTAGCTCCGCCTCCCGGCCATAGGAGGATACGATAAATTGCGCGCCCAATTGCGCGCCATTATCAAAGATACGGCCATAGTTGCCCGCATTCTGATCGATTGCAGAACTGGCGACGCCAATCACGCCGGACAGCAGCATGCCGCGCTCGATCGACTTTGCGCTGTGGCGCGCTGCCGCGTGGACGATTTCATGGCTGAGCACGGCTGCGAGCTCAGCCTCGGAATTGAGTTTGGTGAGGAGCCCTCGGTTGACCGCGATTTTGCCGCCTGGCAAGGCCCAAGCATTTGGCGTGCTGTCATCGATGATCACGAATTCATAAGGCAATGAGCGATCGGCAACCCTTGCTAAGCGTTGACCAATTTCGCTGACGTAGAGAGTCAGGTCGGGGTCGCTCATATAGCGTCCGCCTTGGGACTGCTGGCTGGGTTCATACTGTGTCGCACCCATATTAATTTCTTGGGTCTCATCCAGCAGCATGAGCTCGTTTTTGCCCGTGACGGGGTTGACGGCGCAGCCGGCTAAGAAAACGATCGGCAGCCAAAGCAGGCGTTGCCTCGGTGAGGTCAGGGCGCTGAGCATAGTTGATCCTTGTTGCGGTTCGGCCAGAAGTGATTCTCCGCCAAAAGCAGGTTCTGATCCACCATGGTATGCTCTCGAGCGTTGTCACTAGCACCCTAATTAGAGCACTCAAAGTACATGCGTCCGTCAATACAACTTGAAACCATCGAATCCTGTTTAGCTAATCAAATGCTGACGACCCAAGAAATAGTCCCGGGTCAGCGCGAGGCGGCGGTTGCATTGGTGCTTCAACCGCAGGTGAGTGGGTTGCGGGCGTTGTTTATTCTTCGAGCCAAAAAAGAGGGAGATCCCTGGTCTGGTCAGATGGCGCTACCGGGTGGTCATCGAGAAACGATTGATGCCGACCTAGTTGAAACGGCGCGTCGAGAGACGCATGAAGAAATTGGTTTGGATTTAAATCAAGCCGGACGCTATCTCGGCACGCTGGCAGGTATTCGGGCAAACCCGCGCGCCGGCTTTGATCTTGTGGTGACGCCCCAAGTCTTTGCATTAGAGGATCAAGCAGTTCCGTTGCGGCCAAATGAGGAAGTGGCGGAAGTGCTTTGGGGGAACCTCGATGAAATGATCAGCGGGCGCTCTCTGACGGATGCAAGATTCCCAGAATTTCAGCGGGAGGGCACCTTTCCTGGTTATCAGGTTGGCGAACAGGTCGTTTGGGGACTGACGTTTCGAATGATGAATGATTTTTTTGACTTGATTCGTCCGGGCGCAGGTTGATGCCGTCGGGACATCATCGTAACGGGTCGATTTTGTCCACACCGAAGACCTAGGCGCCCTGATCACAACCGTATCTATAAGATTGTAAGAGTTCTCCGGCTTACCCTGCATGGTGTTGGGCTCATAAGAGCAGGGCGGTTTAGCACCACTTGAAGGCGTATGCGTCCGCCTCCCGGCGCACCCATCCCGCATGGCTCGGGCCAAAATGCGCCGGCATGAGCAGCAAATTGTTTTCTGCACAGTCTTCAAGCAGGTTGATTCGAGTCTCAATTGCTTGTTCAGGCATCTCGCAAAAGGCGCTGTTCATGGTGGGCTCGTAAATCTGCAGTGGATGGTGGCAAATATCCCCACAAAACCGAGCGTGTTTATCGCCGCTGGTGAGACCCAAGGTGATGCTGCCTGGAGTATGGCCAGGCGTCAGGGCGATACTCAGCCGATCGCTGATGAGGTCCATCTCATCAATAACCAAATCCGTTTGGGGCAGTATGGGTTTGATGCTGTCTTGATAGGTTTTTTGATTCACTAACGCAAAATCATTCTTTGGATCAGCGGTTTGAAGCGCTGCCTCAACATGCTCTAGTTCAGTCTTTGAAAAGACATAACGCGCATTTGGGAAGGTCGGCTGCCAAGTGCCATCGATCAACTGGGTGTTCCAACCGACATGATCAACATGTAAATGGGTGCAAAGCACATAATCGATTTGGGTAGGATCCACGCCGGTTGCCTTGAGTCGTGTGGCCCAATCAGTCTTCATTTGATGCCAGGCGCGGTACGGATTTCGATCTTTGTGATTGCCAATACATGCATCAATTAAAATATTGTGGTGGGGTGTTTGGATCAGCCAAGAATGCATTGAGGCGATGATTCGACCGGTTTTTGCATCCATATGGTTTGGAAATAACCAGTCTTTATGGGCGTCGACTAAACCTTGGTGGAAGGTTGGGAAAAATGTGATCGGGTCGAATAAAGGTCCGATCAGCTCCTCGACGCGGGTAATACGGGTGTCACCGAGTTGGAAGGTTTGCATCAAATTTACCCCTTTCGTTAAAAGGCAGATTGGCTGAGCTCATACCGTAGCGGTTCAGCGGCGAGGAATCAAAAAAGGCTTAAAGCCTAGTCCATGGTCGCTCTAACCGAAATTTTTTTGGCCGCGCAACCGGAGCGCCTGAGCGTCGACGCCCAAGGAAGCAGCGGATCAATTTAGGGTTACGCGTTGACCCACAGTGAGTAAGATGGTTTGCTAAGATGCAAGGATAGGGTTTGCCTACCGATTCTTGATGCCGAGCGAGTTCGTTCTGAGGGTCTAGGGTAAGCCCAGGCTCAGGTGAGCAGCGCTCAGACTGTTATAAAAGGCCTTGATGTTAATTTCAGGATCCATACCGAGACCCTAACTTTTTAGTTCTGGCTAGACGTTGAACTGGCTCGAGCAAACACATAGACGTGGAGCGCGTACAATGACAACTCATCAAACCTTTTGCCGGTATTGCCATGCTTACTGTCCGATGGTGGCCGAGGTTGAAGGCGGCAAAGTGCTGTCCGTCAAACCGGATACCGGCAACGCTATGTATGGCGGCTATACCTGCATCAAAGGCAGGCAGCTGGTTGAGCAAATGTATCAACCAGCGCGGTTGACCAATTGTTTAAAGAAAGGCGATGACGGTGAGTTTACCCAGGTCACAAGCAATGAGGCCTTTGATGAAATCGCGGAGAAGGTAAAAGCCTTGGTAGCGGAGCACGGACCTCGTTCGATTGCGACCTACAATGGTACGGTTGCCTTTCAGAACTCAGCCCAACTCGTCTATAGCCGCGCATTTCATAATGCATTGCAATCGCCGTCCTACTATACGAGCGTTACGATTGACCAGCCAGCAAAGGTGTTTGTTGGCTCACGTATTGGCTATTGGACGGGTGGCAGTCATTCGTTTCACGACTCCGATGTGGTTTTGATTATTGGTAATAATCCGCTGGTTTCGCACTATGCGCCCCCAGGCGGCGTCCCCTCCGTGAGCCCGGCTGATCAGTTGCGGCGCGCGCAGAAGCGGGGTTTAAAGCTCATCGTGATCGATCCAAGGAAAACGGAATTGGCTAAGCGAGCTGATCTGCATTTACAGGTTCGTCCTGGCGAAGATGCGACCTTACTGTCGGGCATGCTGAAGGTGATTTTGGGCGAAGGGTTACAGGATCAAGATTTTTGCGATCAAAACGTTTCGGGGCTTGCAGCTTTGCAAGCAGAGGTTTCGGGATTCGATTTGGCGGACGTGGCAGCTCGGACGGGTGTTGAAGACGCGTTGATCATAGAGGCGGCGCGCTTGTTCGCCAGTGGTCCGAAAGGTACGGCCATTACGGGCACCGGCCCCGAAATGGGCGCGCATCCAAACTTGACTCAACACTTGGTCTCCTCGCTCAATATTGTTTGCGGGCGTTTTTATCGGGCAGGCGATCGACTGCCCAATCCCGGGATGTTGTCACCGCCATCGCCTAAGGTCGCGCAAGTT
>JABGTE010000243.1 GCA_018647445.1 Gammaproteobacteria bacterium | reverse complement strand
CTTCGCGTCGAACTCGAAACGGCCTGAGATCGCGAAAGTGCTCTCGCCAAGGATCCTCGATCATCAGCGCTACATTTTGACGACCTATTGTGAAACCCCAGCTGTTTTAGGCGGCGATTTATTATAGAGGCCGGGCCTAAGTGCTGGGATCAATTGGTTCCAGTACTTGCGCGCGAGCTTTCTTTCAGACCAGCAATGAACACCTCTGTGAAGCGCTTGATGCGCTTTTTAAAAGTCGCCTGATCCGGCGCGCCATGTTTGAGCCCAGCAGCCCTAAGGCTCAGTGTGTCAGCAGTGGCCCCGGCGGTGATACCAGGGGCTTTGAGGTTAATGTCTGCCTCTTAAGCGGCGGTATTTAACGCCGCGGCCAATAGTGCTTGAACGATGGTGTGCGAATCCAGGACAACATCGCCACAAAGACGGCTGTATTCGTCGAACAGTACCTCCCTATGGGGAGAGCCGGTCACGGCTTTTTGGCGCGGGGGGGGGGTGTCGAGCCAGCAACGCTGTCTCCACTCTGAGCTGGATTGTCGCGACGCTGGATGCGCGGCCAGGCGCTGCTTCGAGGTGTTTTTCCGCTCGAGTGAGGGCGCGGTCAAGCGGCGCTCGACTTTCATTTGCGCAGCGTTACTGCCTCGATTTTATTCGTGCGGTTCGAAAGCTTTCCAGAGCTGCGTCACCCATTGAGATCCACTATTTGACTGAAACAACCGCGCCGGGCTGATGCTGCGGGGTTGGCGGCCGAATCAAAACCTGGCATTCAACACCGCGAGTGCCAGAGTGGCGCTGTGGCTTGCTAAGCGTCGGGCCTGTAACAGCGGTACACGCCTGAAGCGTGGCGCTTTATCACCTCAGCTACGACCAAGACCTTGTGGCTAAAATGCAAAGTAAGTCCCATCGCACGGGCTAGAGTTTGCCAACCGCCAGCAAGATAAGATGGCCCGGGGTTACAACCGTGGGGAAGACCGCACCCAAAGTGCCAAGCAGTCGTCCGGCAGTGACCCCAGAATTTGCCATCAGGGCTATCGCGTGTGTCAGACGAGCGACGACCACAACGGCACCCGATATCAAGCCCCCAAGCCCGTTGGCAATCATGAGTTCAAGCAGTAAAAGGCCAATTCAAAATGCTGGCACGTTTTCAGTGAAATTGCCGTGGGCTCAGATTTTACGCTCGAGCATCGAGTTATCACCATGGCTGATGAAAATATTAAGATCGCCGCGACGCTTAATCTCTGAAAACATCAGCGCCACTTGTTCTAGCATCAAACAAGCAGCACTCACTGCGATGTAAAGGGGCAATTATAAAGCGATCGATTCGATAATTGGGCTCTTGTTTTATTTCCTTAAAGGCTCAGCAGCCTCGCTGATTAACCTTTCACAGTCACGTGCAGAAATCGGCATGACGGTACCAGCGTTGCTTGCAAAGCGAGCGGCTGCTGTTTAGCGAAGGCCTTGTATATAGCCAAAAAAACCTGCGCGATTTGCTTCCATATCAGCGGCCACTTTCTGACTGATTGGGTCGGCAGCAAAGCGGGCATGCCAACTTTCTAGACCCGGGATACGCGCATTCAAATCAACGCCCGTAATGGCGCACCCCATATTGGCAACGCTTAGTGCATAAAAAAGATAGATGTCTGCCATCGTGAATTCTTCGCCAAGGACAAAGGGGTCGAATGTTGCCAGCGCGTTGAGACTGTTGATGCCGCGATCAACTACGGCGACGACCTCCGCAATGAGGGCATCTGGTGCCGGCTGATTGCTGAAGCTGAAAGGCAGTAATCTCCGGTTAGGCAGCTCCAGGTAAAGCTCTGTCATGCGCATCAACTGACGGTTTTTGCTTCGAGCAATTGGCGTTGTTGGCAACAGCGGTTTATCCGAATAGGTCTCCTCAATGTACTCACACAACACAGAGGCTTCTGACAAGTGCTGGCCATCGTCAGTGGTGAGGCTTGGCACTTTTAATGCAGGGCTTAACTGGTTGTAGTCTTTCGCGCTGGGGTAGACGAGGTCCTCTTCAAAGGCAACGCCTTTATATAATAAGGCATGTTTTGGCATGTTGTAGTAGTTGCTGTACGAGAAACCGTGAAGAGTGAGCATTGTTAAATCCTTAAATGGAATTGGTACGATGTTGCGAATGTCTTTAGCATCGCCGATCAGGGCAGGCTAGGTTTGTGCGCCGCGGTCTACCCATGGTTCATTGCGCGCTTTACCGGGTCGGACGCTGTAAATCAAAGCATGGGCACGAATCTGCGTCGCAAGAGTGCAGGCAGGCAGGCGTAATGTCAACAAATGGCGCTGTAGCGCGGCAGTAGGCGACGCTTTCGGCCTGACCTGTCAGAAGGCTCGTACAGCTCCGAGCGGCGGACAACCATATTTGTTCAGAAAGGGCGGTGCGCCGACGCTATTTGAGCTCTAGGCCATCGAGCTGGCCGTCGTTTCGCCACGCGCGCAGCAACTTCATGTAAGCGCCAACGCCTTTGCTGTAGGTCTCGCGCCGTACATTGCGGTAACGTTTTGCCGTGCCCTCTTGATTGTAATAGCCCGGGGTGCAAGTGTCTGGTGAGCCGCCCAACACGAAGCCCCCACCCTTGGTCTCTAGCTGATCGGCTATCCAGCGCTCCTCGGCATCAAGCGAAACGTTGGCTGACTGGATGCCGCGGCGGCTCAGCTCACTGATCGTGTAGGCCACGTGCCCAGCCTGAACATCAATGCCGTGCGCGTAGTTCGCACCCAGCTGGAACACAAAACCACCTCCGCAGAGAAAAAGGTTTGGAAAACCGCTGACCATCAGGCCATGCATGCTGCGCATGCCGGCGTCCCAATGCTCGTAGATCGACTTCTCATCAACGCCGAAAATTGGAATGCCGAGGCGGCGCTCATAACTCGAGGTAATCTCGAAGCCGGAAGCATAGATTATGCAATCAACCGGGTATTCCTGACCGTTGGCTATGATGCCGGTTTCGGTGATGGCTTCAACGCCTTGCGTCTCGCTAACATCGACTAACGCAACGTTTTCGCGGTTGAACGTATCGAGATAAAAATCATTAAACGTCGGCCGCTTACAGAACTGGTTGTAATAAGCCTTGAGCTTCTCGGCAACTTCAGGATCTTTAACAGTTTCGTCGACCAGTCCTCGGATGGTCTCCATCGTTTTGAAATCCGCTATCTGCGCCAGGCCCGATATCTTTTCTTCGCTCTGGGCGACCAATTGCTTCAGGTTACGAGTTAGACGCGTCCAACCATCATCGACGAAAGCAGGATCGATCGGTCCGCCTAAAAAGGCCTCACCGAATTTCTTTTGCCGATCTCGCTGCCAGCCTGGCTCGAGACTCTCAGCCCACAGGGGGTCGGTCTCGGCATTGTTGCGTACATCAACCGACGAGGGCGTGCGCTGAAACACATAGAGTTGCTTTGCGCTCTCACCCAATGCGGGCACGCACTGCACGGCAGTTGCCCCCGTGCCAATAATCGCCACGGTTTTGTCGGCGAGGCCTGCGAGACCGCCAGTTGGTCCGCCACCCGTGTAGTCGTAATCCCAACGACAGGTGTGAAATGAATGGCCTTTAAACTGCTCAACGCCCGGGATCCCCGGCAAACGCGGGCGATTGGCCGGCCCGGTGCCCAGGCAGATATGTCGTGCGCGCATGGTATCCCCCCGGTTGGTTGTCACGAGCCACATGGACTCGTCCTCAAGCCAGCGCAACTCGGTCACCCAGGTTTGAAACACCGCGTCTTTATAAAGATCGAAATGCTTGCCAATTCTTTGGGCATGCTCGTAAATCTCAGAGGCATAAGAATATCGAAGTTTCGGTACGTAGCCGGTTTCCTCCAGAAGCGGCAGGTAACTATAGGACTCGATGTCGCATTGTGCCCCGGGATAACGGTTCCAGTACCAAGTACCGCCAAAATCACTTCCGCTCTCAACGATACGGACGTCTGAATGCCGGCCTGACTTAACCTTGCAGCGGTCAGCATGCCGACCCAGCCACCGCCGATCACAATGACCTCGCGTTGATCGTTTAAGGGCGCACGTTCGAACGTTTCGCTGTAGGGGTCTTCTTCGAGGTATTTGTTGGCAAAGGGAGAATCGTGGGAAAGCTGCACAAACTGCGTCTCGGCATCGGGTCGGATGCGCTTCTCGCGTTCTTCGGCGTAACGTTGAGCAAGGGCATCCGGGTCAAACCCGAGCGCCTCGCTGGATAGGATTTCGTTTGTTTTAGTCATCTAAAAATTCCCCCAGTAATTACCCTGTTAACCATACCGCATCGCCAGTAATACTGACCAGTGCGCGGGGCCTGCGAACTTACTGCGAGACCCGCTCCACCCAATACTAACGCCGCCAGTTTCCCAATGATTAGGTTAAACGCGAGGGCTCAGTGCTGCGCTACCAAAGCACCTGTTGGCTGTTGACTACTTTTCGCTAGCGCCATGAAAACTCGGCGGCAAATTTCCTTGATGGTTTTTATTTTACCCCTAGCATTGGCAACTTTTCCTAAAAGGCGCGTCGAGGTAATTATGGGTTAAATAGTACAGAAAAGACCCTCCATCCTACGACATCCCTAACGCCGCGCTGACCCTTTATTATGGATTCGACCGAGCTTGTGTGATGGGGATGCGCCAGCTAAAAATGGATATAAATATCTGATTTTTTGCAAAGCGCCTAGTGTGTTGCCGAAAAATTGAGAATGGCGCTACGGCGTCCTCTGGTAATCAAAGGGAGGTGTCTTGTGTGCCAGGGAAGCTTTGGTTAGATGGTATTTATCAAAGGGTCGTGCTGTCTTCGTGGTCTAATGCTAGATGAGCCGTTATCGAGAGGACTGACTTGTCAATTGGTTTCGCTGAGACGAACAACCGCTTAACGCTTGTTGAGGCGCTGATCGAGAATGAGATGTAATGTAGTCACTGAGAAGCCAGCCAAAATGTGTAGGGAAATCATTTGGATATCACGCAGTATCACCCAGTTGTAATTGAAGGGATGGGCGGTTACGACAAGCGCGACCCGCACCCCGTTGCGCGGCAGGTCACGAAACAGCTTTTTAGCCATTGGCACAAAAAGCCGCCAGATAAACCCTTGCTGGTTTTGACTCAGGGTGATCCTCCTGAGCCATCGGGGATTGCCGCAATCACGCCACTAGTCGCGTTGCATCTTGGTGTTCAGCGTGGCCTTGTCTATCTTGATGAGCACATTTCAAACGATCACCGTGCGCAGGCAGACCGCGACGGGGTCATCCTGGAAATGAAGTACTCCGATCTGGTTTCTGAATTGACCAGGGTCGTGCCCGGTTGCATGGGCTTGCTTGCGTCCGCAATTGATCAACAAATACTGACAAAAAACGATCAGCGAGCCCGTTTGGGCAAGGCCCCGCTTAAGGATTACTTTCGCGATTTTGCCTTGCTGCAGGAGGTTACAAAAGCATTTTGCTCGCAGCGATGCTCTGGTATCACGATCATCCACACCTCAACCAACATCTCTGAGTTTTCGGTCACCAGTTTTTATACCGTCGGTGCTGCGCTTGGCTTGGTTGATCTCGTCAATATGGTGGCTTATTCCGAGCGTTAAAGCGGCTCGCAAGCTCGAACGTCGCTTAAAACGCTAGCGACGTTCATCTCGAATGTGCGGGCTCGTTGAATTCGGACGTTATCCATTCGAACATGGTTCTGAAAAAAGTGACAGAACTTTGGGTTAAATACAAAAGTAGCCAGACGCTGTAGCAAAGGAAGTTGGTAAGGAAGTTGGTAAGGAAGTTGGTAAGGAAGTATCGGTCGGTCGTGTTAGGCCCTACAAAGGCGCCGCGCTGGTCACGATCGCGCCTGATCCCAGCATACTGGTTGGATGACTCACAGTTATAATGGGCTGGCGACATTTGGCCTGAGCTGAATCAGCAAACTCAAAAGGTCCGAGCAACATCGGTTGTTCAGTTCTCAGTAGCGTAGCATCGGCTGTGGTATTTTCTGAGCTACTGCCTAAATAAGGTTGGCCTGTTGCTCGGTCCAAAGTATCCCTGAATCTAAACTGGTTCGATTAACGCGCGTCGCGCCAAAAGGTTTGATCTTGATGGGATTTAAAGGTTGTCCGGTCGCTCGGTAAAAGGTCGCTGACGTCATGGTCATTAATCGCGATCAAATTGTCGCTCACAACCCCGCTGCATAAACATAAGTCGCTAGACGCGCCCGTAAATTTGCCAGCGTCGCAGAATGAGCATCCGGTGGCCGTGGTATATATCACTGTGGCTGGCTTGATGATGCCAAAAGCAGGCGCGGCAAGGTTTGATTTCGGGAATCCTGAAATCGTTACCGGGTAAAGAGGGCGTAGAGGAGTAGTTGGAACGCAATCAGAATGGTTGCCCAGAGGCGAATATCACGCCAGCGGGATTGATCCGGCGCATCTTCGTAAACAATGTTTCGAGGGACCAACCAAACCAGAACCAAAAGACACACAAAGCCCATAATTGATAGGTAGTTTGCCCACGATAAAGGCAAATGACTCAGATCCATCAGTTGCGCCTCCAGAGAACATAGGTGAGTTTTG
>JABGTE010000129.1 GCA_018647445.1 Gammaproteobacteria bacterium | reverse complement strand
TTTCGTGATTAACCTAAAGCAAGCAGCGTGCCTACTTTTTTAATCTATATAATTCAGACACTTAAGATAAATCTGGCAAGATTTTGCCGCTATTCGTCAAAGCTTTGACGGCTCAGTCCCTTTGAATCCCGAGCTTTTTCATCTTCTCGACCAGCGTTGTGCGCTGCAGTCCCAGCAGCGCTGCGGCCTTGGCAACCACACCCTTTTCTCGGTCGAGTGCCTCCTGGATGAGCCGGATTTCCATCCTCGCGATATGATCTTTTAGGTCGACGCCTTCATCCGGCAGACCGGCGCCACCGAGCGCCGTGTCCGTGCCTGTCCGCGCGTCACTTGAGAACCGGTATTTTTCCGGCAGACTCTGCACATCCACTGCTTGTCCTGCATGCAAAATGGTTAACCGCTCGACCAGATTCAAGAGCTCCCGAACATTGCCAGGCCAGGCGTATTGACCCAGTTTTTCAATAGCCGCATCGGTCAAACTTAAACCCTCGGCCTCGGGCAGCTTTGACAGCGCATGGGTAATGAGCCCGGCAATATCCCCAGCGCGCTCTCTGAGCGATGGCGTTTTAATGGGGAACACATCCAGACGGTAAAATAGATCCATTCGGAATTTTTGTTCTTCTACCAAGGCTTCTAAATCTTGATGGGTCGCTGCGATGATCCGCACGTCCGCTTCAAGCGTTGCGGTGCTGCCCACACGCTCAAAGGTTCGTTCTTGCAACACCCGGAGCAATTTGACCTGCATTTCAAGGGGCATATCACCGATTTCATCTAAGAATAGGGTACCGCCCGCGGCCAATTCAAACCGGCCTTGTCGGGTTGCAATCGCACCGGTAAAGGCGCCCTTTTCATGGCCAAATAGCTCGGACTCCAAGAGTTCCGCAGGGATTGCGCCGCAATTAACGGGTACAAACGGACCGGCGGACCGGGCTGACAACTCATGGATGCTGCGCGCCACCAGTTCTTTGCCGGTGCCCGTCTCACCAATGACTAAAACACTGGCCTCGCTCGGGGCGACTTGCGCCACCAAATCTCGAACAGCCCGCATGGGCCTGGAATCCCCTAAAAGCTGTGTACCAAGATTTTGATCTGATGCCGACTTAACCAATTGAGTTGTTCCTATTTGTCTCAAACTATACATTCATCCTGAATACTCGTCTCACCAGCACTTTAACGGCGCAACTGCGAGACGCCTTTATTGTACACGGAAGTGCCGAAAGACTAGGGCGCGACGTCCGCCTCGCCTGATTGCGCGCGCTTGAGTGCCACTTCCCGACGGTGGTGCCGGAACACCAACCGGCCAAGCAGTGATGATGCGCCATCGCTTAAATCAACAAAGCTGAAGGTTAAGGGCTGAGTCGAGCTTTCAGGCGCTGCCAGTGCCTTGTCTTGCGTCGGCACAACCGTTGCCACTAATTTCAAAGGCCGCGGCACGCCTTGGATTAAAAACAGGTTTAAGATAACCCAGTCGCCCTCGTGATAGACCTCGCCGGATGCCGGCCGCAACTGCAACCCCGCCATCGAGATCGCAAGCGGCCTTGGGGTTGGGATCTGCGCCTCGGCGGACAATAAATCGCAGAGCAACTCGGTAATCAAATTCATTTTCTGATCGATGCGCTCAATTTCCGAAGCAATGCCTTCGAGCTCATAGTCGATGTCCCGGCGCTGGTAGTCTTCTAAAGCGTGGGTTTTGAGCAACGAAAAATTCCGATCGTTCAACCGTACCCGTTCGGCGAGGCTCGGGAGTTCCACCCGCGACTCGATCTCGCAAGGCAGGTGATCCTCAAAGGAAAGGCCTTCGGAAAATGGATCCGGACTGAAATTCATTGGCGGCTCTTCAATTGCTTAACCACAGTGTACCTTGCGCGTTAGCGCCCTAAAAGTTCTGCTTGAGCCTTTTATGCGTTTGGGCCGAGCATCAGCTCGTGGCTTTTGAACCAGGTCGGCACGGTAAGTTTGCGCGAACCACCGCCGAGCCAACCAAAACGCCATCGTTTGCTGGATCATTAAACCCAGCTCGGCTACCCAACATTGAACCTTTACAAGGTTCAATTAATTGCGTCTTAGTCAACGCGCAGCAGTATTTTATCGCCCGGGGTCTACGTTAAATAAGCGCTCACCGCTTTGTAGTCTTGCTTGCTGCGCTGCATCTCTTGAGAAAGCTTATCCTTGGCCTCAGCGACCTTGTGCACCAGGGCCTCATTCTGCCGGAGCAGCCACTGGATTTTGTCTGCTGCGACTAATGCATCCTCCTCCGTGAGCGGCGCTGAAAAACACGCGCGCAGCGCCGCGTCACGCGCTGCCTGCGCCTCAGGCAGCGCATCCCAATCGCCTTCTTCGGCCAAAGCCATCATAGCCTCAGTCATGCAGGCGATCTCATCGAGCGCCGCCAGGCGACGCTCGGCCACCCTGCCTACGGCCGGGAATATTGCGATAGCAGACTGTTTGCTCATTCGCTGCGATATTCGTCTGGGATTCCAGCCCAGCCTACACTGAGTTCACGTAGCAAACCCTGCGCTTCATCTAACGCCTCTGTATCGTTTTTAAGGTTCGCGTCCAAAAGCCGAGTCTCGATATAACGATACAGCTCGCCTAACTGCTCAGAAAAAGCTGCATCAATGCCGGGGTCCAGCGAGATGCGAAGGTACTCAACGATCGCAATCGCCTTGCCAACCGCCTCGCCCTTGAGCGCAATTTGGCCGCCAAGCATTGCGGCCTTGGCTTCGCTAATCTTACCCATGGCGCCCTTGAGCAACATGTCGATGAGTTGATGCGGGCTGGCACTGTCGACACCAGACTTCAACCCAACCGTTTTATATTGATTCATGATCGTCTGTGAATTCATT
>JABGTE010000104.1 GCA_018647445.1 Gammaproteobacteria bacterium | reverse complement strand
TAACTGCTGCATAATATCGGCATCAAATTTTAAATATTGGAAAATGCGGTAGGAGAACACCGACGATGATTGTTCTTGCCAGCTGTTAGCCGCCAGAATCTTTCGCAACTGCTGATGCTCTTCGCCAATGAGGGCTAGCAGACTGTCGTTAATCTCTCTTTGAAGGGCAGGGTATTCCTGCTCAGCATCCTCATCGATCAATCGCTCCGCGCGGACAATTTTATACGGCAGCGTTTGCACTTCTGAGATCACGCGGTAGCGTGCTTGCATCTCGATCGCCGCATGAATCCGTCCATCATCAAGGGTCTCTAGGATGCGGCATGGGCCTGCTGAGAAAATCTCATAAGGAAGGTAGGTCGCTTGATTGGTGCTGAGCGCTTCTTCGGTTGTCTTTAATTGAGGCGCCGCGCGGATTTGTTTGCGGGTATGGCAAACACCGATCGGCCGCTCGGCCGCCACACTATCCGTCACCATCTTGCGATAACGCGGCTCAAACACATGGAGTGGGACTTCATGGCCCGGGAAGGCCACCAACTCTGGAATCGGAAATAACGCGATTTCTTGCACCGTTGAACAACTCCTTGCCTTGTTTGTTGTGGGCCAAGACGTAACGCATACGTTCAAACCGAACCCTCAACAGGATTACTCGAACTGTATCCCAGTCTACACACCGAGCGGCCACCAGCAACCTTTGCCATGAAAACGGCCTCTCATTGAAGCTTGGCTTGTTATCGACCAGCCCGCACGAACCCCGAGTCGATGAGTGATACGGATCAATGCGCCACTGGGATTGAAAATCCCTGTGTCGGTGCAGGTGTCCTGGCCGTGATATTCCACCTCGGGCCACCAACTTCAACTTTTTCGCAAGGCGGCAAAGATGAAGAAGGCCTAGAATCCACCAAAAGCGGCAGGCTTTTCACGAAGTGACATGCTGAGCGCGTCAACCCCAACACAAATCTCGATAGGTGACAGTGAATTTGGTGACGATCCACTGTATTAGGCGGAAGTCATGAGCGCCCAGAAAAAAATCAAACACCCGCACTCTGTGTTACACACAACGCAGCGAATGTTAAGTACTTGCAAACCTCGTAACGCAAAGGTCGGTTGATCATTCACATCTTCGTCCAGGCGTTCCAGACGAAAAAACCCTTAGCTTAGGACTTTACCGGCATGCTCTAAAACAAAGACAGCCGTTTGGTGTGTAAATTTCAGCACCCCCTGGTCTTCGCGAGCCTCGAGCCCTGTTTCGTCACTCACCACACTTTGCCCAAACCTTGATCGAATCGCTTGTTTCTGCGCCTTGCTTGGCCCCCCATGCAGGAGCCACTGCTCTACTTCATAGTCCATCGTCCCGAATCGAAAACTCGCGACATCGAGTCCCATTGCATCAAATAGTCCTTGGAAGGCTGTTTTGGATAAGCAGCGCACATGAGTTGGGTCGCAGAGTTGCTCTAGCGCATCGTGCTGCGCGGCCTTGGCGGCCTCTTCGTTGCCAAGGATATCTGCAATGACAATTTCGCCTTCGGGTTTAAGAACCCTGGCCATTTCTTTAAGTACCTGTTCTGGCGCGGCAAAGTGATGAAAGGCCGCGCGGCAACTCACCGTGTCAAAGGTCCCGTTATCAAATGGGATAGCCAATGCAGAACCATGAACAAATTCAACATTATTGATTGCCAGTTTCGCAGCCTCTGCGCGAGCGATATTCAGCAGATTTTCGGTGACATCCAGGCCGGTTGCTTGTTTTGCATGATTGGCGAACGCCATCGTTAATCGACCGGGTCCGCAAGCAACATCCAAAGTCAGGCTCGAGGCGTTTGTTTTCGTTAAACGAACCAAGCCCGCCATTGCGTGCACATCTTTTGCCTGCTTAGTCTGGGCGTATTCTTCGGCCTGGCGATTAAACTGTTTTTGAATGTTCTCGGTGTGTGAGTCAAACGAACTCATAAGGATTCCTTCCTGTTGGGCTCTACCCGTTGGGTCGCCTTGCGGGTTAAGCCGCTGCACAGGATTCATTATGCCCGTAAATTCAACTTCTGGCGCGCGCGGATGACCAACATCCTGCTGCCAGATCCTAAGCTTTGTTTCCACAGCAGCGCACTATTGATCAACACGCCGTCGGAACGACTTACTTGCCGATCCTGACAGCGTACTGCTTTCCGAGCTTGCCTGCCCGTTTATGACTGCCGCGACTTCTTTGGCCGGTTATTTCGACTTCGCTAACTCGGCCGAAATTTTTACCCTCGGGTCAGATGAATGAAAGCATCCTTACCGCAGCAGGCAAGGCAGGTGTTCGCACGCCTGCCGCGATGGAGCCTGTGGCGGCATCACGCTTTTGATTCTCAACACGGCCCAGAGATCAACCGCGATACTCGAGCGAGCGCTTTGGATAAAGTCAGAATAGGGAAGAAACCCAGTTACCCTTGATCGCTAGCCAAAGGTCATTGCAACCGCAATCGACTAAAAGGCAAGCCTCGTGCGGCACAAACGAGGCTCGCACCGGATTCGCAAGAAGTGCTATAACGGAATCTCGGTATTTTCGGTCACGGCAAGGATTAATGCTTCAAGGCACAAAAGCCCATGACATGACGCCGCTATTTTATAACCGTCAATTCGGTGGCAGCTTACCCGGCAGGTTTGACCGCAAAATGTGGCAATGAACGCATCAAAGGATCAATTCAATGGCGCCAAAATACAAGTTACCCGCTGCAGCCTACTTCGAAGAATCTTGGTTACGGCAAGA
Source organism: Gammaproteobacteria bacterium (assembly GCA_018647445.1). Lineage (GTDB taxonomy): Bacteria > Pseudomonadota > Gammaproteobacteria > Pseudomonadales > Azotimanducaceae > UBA9926. Next base: position 7,643 of record JABGTE010000104.1, on the reverse strand, counting down.
GAAGCTCAAACTGTTCGGCGCCAGTTGGCTCTACGCAGGACAAGCGGCCGAACTTGGCCCAACCGGCAGCTATAAAACCATCACAGCCGGGCTAGATGAACTGGTTGTTGTTCGTAATCAGGAAGGCGAGCTAAAGGCATTCCATAATGTTTGCCGCCATCGGGGGGCGCAATTGGTTCAGGGCACAGGTCAGTGCAGCACCTTGGTTTGCCCATACCACAAGTGGACTTATGGTCTCGAGGGTAATTTGCGCGGCATTCCAAAAGACCCGCAATTTACAAATATCGATAAGGATCTGCTTGGCCTGCATCGAGCGAGTGTCGAAACCTGGATGGGTCTGGTTTTCGTCAACTCAAACGAGTATCCGAACGAAACGCTGCTCGAATGGCTCGGTGATATTGCTCAAGAACTTGCGCCTTTCGGCGCGGGCAACCTCGAGCTTTTGAAGCGCGACACAATTAGTTTCAACGCAAACTGGAAACTCTATATTGAAAACCATATCGATTGGTTGCACCTGTGGTTTGTGCACCCTGAGACCCTAGCGGCACTGGACCATGACCAAGGTCAGCGCACACAACTTGGGCCGCACTGGGTTTCTTACGAACCCGCCAAGGCCGAACACGCGGAGGCTTATAAGGTGAGCAGCCCACTGCCAGACATTCCACATATCCAAGACAATCCTGCCCGTTATTCGGAGAATGGCGCGCACTTTATTTTCCCAAACCTGCCGATCTTTACCGGCACCAGCTTTTTCGCGATCGCCGAATTGATTCCCCTAACGCCAGAGAAAACAGAAATGCGGGTTACCCTACTCGGTCTTCGGGGTGGCGATGCCGATGCGTTCTTCGAGATATTTAACGACATCACGAAAGGCGAAGATGCCGGTATTATCGAAAATATTCAGCAAAACGTTCGCAGCAAACACTTTAGCGTGGGGCCTTTAGCGCACACCTATGAACGCGCCATCTCTGATTTTCATGACAACTATTTAAGACTGATGGATGGGTAGAAGAATGGCTAACAATCTCGCGGACCTGACCGGCATTTGGCGCCGCGAATCGCTGACGATAGAACAGGGTCAACCGTTCGAAGATTCAGAGGTTTATTGGTTGCAGGTCGATGATTATTTCGCAGACATGCGGTGGCCACGACAACCGCTCGCAGCAACCTCATCCTTGCAGAGTGCCTATGCGGGGCGGACCCAATGGTCACCGCCAACCATGACGTTCACGCATCACATCGATTTAACCCAAGAAAACCCAGAAGATGCGGGCAACCTGATGATGGTCAACGGGCAGTTGTGGGAGCAAGGCCAAGTGACCATTGACGGGAAAATCATCCGTTATAAAGAGGTCTGGTCACCGCAGCACCGGATCAATCAAGCGTCAAAGACCACAGTCGCCGTTGTCGATACCCTTGATGAGGTCGGTTACTTTGTCCAAGTGGCTGATTTTGCCATTGCAATGAACAATCGTCATGGCGCTATAAGCGCCGCCTGCCTCCGGCAAAACCGCCCCGGGCACTGGCGCATACTGCACCGCATCGGCCGCATTGAATCTCTGAATGCGCTCATGCCTGAGCACCTCGTTGGATTAATACAGGAAACTGACTGATGAATTACGAGTGGTACGACGTCTTGGGGAACGTGGGTGTTTGCTTGATCCTGGGCTGCTATCTTTTGTTACAAATGAATCGATTGGCTGCTAGCGAACTAAAGTTTTCGGTTTTTAATGGCCTTGGTGCCGCACTGATTCTGATCTCACTGAGCTACGAATTTAATTTATCGGCATTTTTTATAGAGCTGTTCTGGCTTTTGATCAGCTTGTTCGGAATCGTGAATTACTGGCGAAAAAAAGGATCCGAAGGATCATGAACCCCCAGCAGAAACAATTGACCGCAACGTTACTGGCGACAGCCTCCGCCGCACTGCTTTTTCTACTACTGCCCCTCATCGCCGGATGGATTTCTGATCGATTTCAGTTAGATGAGCAAACCGCAGGCCTCATCCTCAGTATTTATTTTGGCGGCTTTCTTCTGACATCGGTTTTGGCTTATGCCACTTATGGAAAAGTACGCAATTTATCGACGATACAACTCGGCTACTTATTATTGGCACCCGGATTTGTTCTGTGCGGCCTTGCCACCACCACTTGGCTTTTGTCAGCTGGACTTGCGCTTTGCGGCATAGGCAGCGGCTTTTTATACGGCACTGGCGTTTCAATCGTCGCAGAACAAACGCAAAGTGAACGTGCTTTTGGCGGGATGGTCGCCACCCAACAGATCATTGCTTTAGTGCTGATCTACAGCTTGCCGGTTTGGGTTTATCCCAACTATGGCTACGCAGCATGCTGGTTCGTGCTGGCGGCGATCGTCATCCTCACAGGGTTTTCTTCAGGCTGGATTGCTCAGGATAACGATCACCGTGATCCGCAGCCGTCGGTTGGCGCAGCAAAACCCGCAACACTGGGGCTCGTCAGCCTTTTGTTTCATTTCTGTATGGTTTCGGCGGTGTGGACGTTTGTGGAAAGGTTAGGAATAGCGCGCGGCTTCAGCATCGAGGATATTGCCTTATCATTAGCACTATCGCTCGCAGGCGGCCTGGGCGGGGCGCTCATTGCGGCCGCGGTCGGAGACCGTTTTGGCACGGCCTACCCGCACTTAGTCTCGGCAGGCGCTTTTCTCGTTGCCTTTTACTTCTTAGCGCAGAGCGCTGAATGGCTCAATTTTCTGGCCGCGGTAATTTTAATTTCAGCCGCCTGGACCTATTGCCTTTCTTATCAAATGGCGAGCGTTGGCAACCTAAGTCATCAAATGGCGGTATTAATACCCGGCGTGCAAGGCGTTGCTGCGATGCTGGGGCCACCCCTTGGCGGCTGGATGATCAGTCAAAGCGGTTACACCGGCTTAATGATGGGCTCAGGGCTTGTGATCACGCTCTCAAGCCTTGCCTTTTGTTATCAATCGATGGTCATTGCGCGACCAGCGATTAATCTCAGCGAACAGTAAAGTAACCTGAAAACGCCATCGCAGCCCCTATTTCCCGTTCAGAAAATCAGCCCTAAGGGTGTCCATTTCAAAACCAACACTCTCAACAATGGCAGTCAACGATTGCCAATGAGCCGGCAGAATATTGACGTCGCTGCCGTCTTTCATGCTTTGCCAACCTCGCTCACCCGGCAGAAAAATTTCATCAACGCCCGGTCTTCGCTTCGCGCTTTTTACAGCTTTGACCAGTCGGTCAGAGCGTCGCCCAGCCTCACCTGCCGGCATCCAATGCGTTGGATCGATCACAATAATACAAGCCCCACCCGTTAAAGCGTCGGTTTGAGGTTCAAGCCAGTGTGATGGCGGGCCATCGATTTCTGGCGTCATTCGGGCACCTGGGTTGATGATGCCGCTGAGCATTTCGGTAAAGAGATTAAACGCATACATCCGCGGGGTATCAAAGACCGTCGGTGCCGTGCAGTCGGAAATACGCCCGAAGTCATCCATGCGCTTAAAATAGGGTGCCGGGTCATCGGTTAATGCCCCCGTTTCCGGGTCAACGAGATAATCCCCTTTTAGTTTTTTACCCTGAAAATAGGCTTCACTAATATCGCCATCATGGACTTCCACGGCCTGAATATCTGAAACGATGGGCGGACTTTCACCGCCGGGTGTCGCCGCGGCGAACGGCGCGCCGGAGAGGACGTTCTGCATTGCGCCCCAGGGCGATACGAGCGGCAGACTGTTATTGGTTGCCATCGCAAACATGCCCTCGCGAGCCGCCATGCGAACATACGTACCAAAGGCGCCAGCATCGTTGAAATCGCGCACGAAGCCGATTGCAATCGCACTCTCACGGGCTTTGGCGATTGCAGCCTCCATCGCTAGGGTGACAGCCCATTGCCCGGATGCCCGCTTGGCGTCAATAACAAGCCAGGTTGGGCCCTCATCGACAATTTCTGGCACCGCCGTAACATCCATTGTTCCCGTTCGCGCCAGCAATACCGGGATTTCAAACACACCAATACCCTGGGTCGATTTACCGTTTCGATCACCATCGGACACGCAGTGCGCAATAATTTCAGCCTGTTCATCTGAAAACGCAAGCGCCCGCAAAACACGGCGATAACAGTGTTCAAGAAAATCCGGGTCTTCCGTTATGAAAACCGTGTTGCCGTCGTTTTGCATTCGTGGCTCCCTAAGAAGTGGCGCGTGTCGCTCTGCCAGGATGGGTTAGAAATGTTACATTGTTCAGCCTACCCGAACTTTGGAGAATTCTGAATGACCGCTCCGGTCCTGCACCGCCTGCCCGCAGATTGTACTGTGGACGATATTGTTGAAGCCAATGAGCGAGATGGCGGTGTTATCGTTGACGGTTGGTTAAGCCCAAGTTTACTTGAGCAATTCAACCAGGAACTGACTCCTTGGCTGGATCAACATGCTGGCACGAACTCTGGGTCTGACGCCTCAGACAGCTTTCTTGGGTTACACACGAAGCGCCTCCAAGGGCTTTGCACCAAAGCGCCGAGCTTTGTCGACATTATGATCGAGGCGCGAATTGTCGGTTTTGCTGAAGCCGTTCTTCGGCCAATCGGCCCCACCATTATTTTAAACAATGGTGAGGTGATCGATATTGGACCAGGAGAGTCCGCGCAACCAATGCACCGCGATGACGATGGTTGGAACTTTGCAAACACCTCGAGTCCAATGATGGTGAACACGATTGCCGCACTGGTTGATGTTACGCCGGCAATGGGTGCGACCCTTGTCGTGCCCGGCAGTCATCGCTGGCCGCGAGCGCGCCTGCCAAAAGAGGATGAAATTGTAGCCTGCGACCTGCCGGCGGGGTCTGCGCTCTTTTTTAGAGGTGATACCCTGCATGCAGGCGGCACGAATACCACGAACAAACGTCGACGAGCACTCTCAGTGGGGCTGTGCTGCGGCTGGTTAAGGCCCGTTGAAAATAGCTATACCAATATACCCTTTGAAACGGTTAAAGCGCTTCCGCGCCAGGCGCAGGCGCTTTTGGGTTACGCACTTTACGATGCCTCAGCGGCAGGCGGCGGCTACCTTGGCTACCATGATATGGGCGATCCCATGAAACTTTTTCAGTAACCTCATCTGGGCTGGATGCGCTAATAAGGTCACAAACCTGACAGAAGATGCGTTCGCCGCGCATCCGGGTGACCCCGCTAGCGCCGCAATACGGGCACAGCCTAACAACGCCTTGCAAAGGCGCAATCGGCATTCGACCGGGTCGCAACCCAAGCACCCACGCTGATTGATTGCGCGGCGTCAGCGCGCGAGATCACCGCAGCCCCAATGCCTACCGACGCAATTATCTGGCATACTCTTAAGCACCTAATCAAAAGCTCTAAATTATGGCGCAGCACAGTATTCTTGACCTAGTTCCCATCACCCTGGGCAGTGACGCAGCCTGTGCCCTTGAGCGCAGTAAACAGCTTGCCATTAAGGCAGAATCTTGGGGCTATCATCGGTACTGGGTCGCCGAGCATCACAACATGCCCGGCATTGCGAGTTCTGCTACAGCGGTGGTAATTGGCCATCTTGCATCCGCCACTCAAACCATTCGGGTGGGCTCCGGCGGCATCATGTTGCCGAACCATGCGCCGCTGATGGTCGCGGAACAATTTGGCACGCTGGCCACCTTGTATCCCAATCGAATTGATCTCGGCATTGGCCGCGCACCCGGCACCGATGGCTTGACGATGCAGGCCTTGCGCCGAAACCTTGCTGCCAGCGTCGAAGATTTCCCCAGAGACGTGGTGGAACTTCAGCATTACTTAAAGCCCGTCCAGCCTGGCCAACGGGTGAGCGCAACGCCTGGGGCCGGCACCGAAGTGCCAATTTGGATATTAGGCTCAAGTTTGTATGGCGCCCAACTAGCCGCCATGCTCGGCATGCCCTTCGCCTTTGCCTCACATTTTGCGCCCACCTACCTGATGGCTGCGATTCAAACCTATCGCGAGCAATTTAAACCCTCAGAAACCTTGAAGGCGCCCTACGTCATGCTGGGCTTTAATCTGTGCGCTGCGGATACCAACGCGCAGGCGCACTTTTTACGCTCGTCCTCGCTGCAATCCTTTGTGAACCTTAGGCGCGGCGCGCCCGGACCCCTGCCAGAACCCATCGAGGGATTTGAAGCGAGTCTGGCACCTGCTGAGCAACAGATGGTTGAAGCCATCGGTCAATGCTCGGCGGTTGGCGATCTGGCAACGGTTCAGGCCCAGATCGGCGCCTTTCTTGCGCAAACCGGGGCGGATGAACTGATGCTGGTGTCATCCATTTTCGATCCAGAACAGCGTTTGAAAAGCTATGAGCTTGGCGCAATCGCCATGCAGAACCTCGCGCAGGCCGATGAACCACAGCGGGCGGCGCGCTAAGCTAAATCCGGACCTTCAATTAAGGCATCTTTATGGACCCTTCCCTTGCCGGCAGCCTCATCGTTGTCTTCATTGTTATTCTGATTGCCGTTCTGAGCGCCAAGAAAACGCCTTCTCGAGACAAAGACCCGAACGAAAACCCTTTCCAATAGTCGGCGCACCATTACAAGCCCGCCAAACCAATCTTGTAGAGCCGTTTCGCGTTGGGCAACCCCTGGCCATCAAGGGCCGTCAACAGCGCACAAGCAAAATGCTCGGTACCTGAACCCGCCTTAAAACTCCATCGCTCGAAGAATGTCTTCATCCAGGGTATTGATTTTGGGCTGGGTTAAAAAGGAGACCCCAACAAACAAAACAATCGAAGTCACAAACGCCAAGAACCCAGCACTAATACCATAAGGCAGACCGATTGACGCCACATTGAACACCACATTAATTGAAAGGCTCGACACAATCGCCACAATCGCGCCTTGATGGGTGGCGCCTTTCCAATTCAGCCCAATCGCCAAAACCGGAAAAATCGCCGCCGCAAAGGTCGCCCAGCCAATCGTGCCTAACAGGGCCACCAAGGTGTCGCTCACCAGGGCAATGGTCGCGGCCACAACCGCCAGCACCACGGTTACGATCCGCGCTTTCAACAGCTCGTTTTTGATTTCGGTCGCACCAAAGGCTTTGGGCATGTCATGAATCAAGGCTGCGGTGCCAACATTTAAAAACGCATCGGCCGTTGACATGATTGCCGCGAACAAGCCCGCAAACACGACGCCCGCAAGCAAGGGGCTTGCAAAAACCGATAAGAAAAAGGGCGCGGCCTGATCCGGCCCCGTTAACGGTACTGCCTGACCGTCAATCACCAGCGCTCTCATCACCGTGCCAATGGAGATCCAAAGTAGGGCGGCGAAAGCATAGCCCAGGACCGAAACCGGTAGGACAATTCGATTATCCGCAATCTTTCGGTTCATCATCATTTTGGTCACGAGGTGGGGCTGGCCTGCCACCCCAACGCCAAAGATAAAGGCCCAGCCCAGACACGCAATAACCCCCGCGGTGCCAAAGGGCATCACCGCTTCGGCATCATCTTGCATAATGACCTGCGTGGCCTCGGTGAAACCACCATCGAAGACCTGGGTTGCGGTATAGAGGATCAAAACCCCTGCCACCATCATGATCGCGCCTTGAACGACATCGGTGTAAACCGACGCGATGATGCCGCCGGTTACGCAGTAAAAAATCAAAACTGCCGAGGACACCACG
>JABGTE010000106.1 GCA_018647445.1 Gammaproteobacteria bacterium | reverse complement strand
TAATTTTGCGCCGGATAAAGAAGATTTTCCGGAAGGCAACCCCTGCGGAAAAGTGCGCTTACAGGAGTTGCGCTGTGAGACCTTTGCGGGCTTCATCTGGGTCAACATGGATCCAGAATGCCAGTCCTTAAAATCCTACCTAGGCCCCATTTGGGACGATTGGCACGCCAGAGACATTCAGTCTTGGCAGCGCACCATGGCGAATACGATGTGGCTGCCTTGTAATTGGAAAATCGTCCTGGACAACTTCAACGAATCCTACCATGTTCCGACCGTGCACCAGGGTGCGACACCCGACACGGACCGAAAAGCAATTCGTGGCCACATCGATACCTATTTTAAAGAGACCCAGTTTGACCTGTCTGACGAGGGCCACAATCGTATGGTCATGAAAGGCGGCTTTGGGGTTGGGTCGACGGACGAGGCGGGTAATATTCTTGAGCCGCTGGCGTCGCAGTTGCGGCATTGGGATATTGATCCTGAGGATTTGAAGGGCCGGCCCGAGGATATTCGAGAAGCGCTTCAGGCAGCCAAGCGTAAATTGGGTGTTGAACGCGGTTACACGCATTATGACAAGATCCCGGATGCGCAATTTACGGATGCCTTTCATTACACCTTGTTTCCCAACTTTGCAGTTTCGGTATGGTCGGATGGCTTCCATTTTTTACGAGCACGACCTCACCGGGATGATCCGGAGCAGTGTTTGTTCGATAACTGGTGGTATGCCAGCCCCGCATCGATCGAGGCGGGTGCTGCAGCCGGCGGACGAGCGGGCCGGGCTATGATCGCATCCGACGCCAATCAAGAAGCCCCTGTTAATATGTTGACCTACGGTGAAGACTCTATTGGCGCGGCGATCGAAGAAGACGTGGCGGTGTTTGTCACTCAGCAGCGCGGCTTTCGCTCGAGAGGCTTCAAAGGTGTGTATCTGTCGAACCAAGAAAAACGGATTCGCCGGTACCATGAGATGATCGATGACTATATCGCAGGCGATCTGCCGAAGCCGGCGCCCTAGACGACCAAGCACGTTAATTACAATTGAATGGGGGTCAGCTCAGGCTGTTTTTTGTCGGGGCTGGATAAAAAAGAATTCAGGACAATTTGCGATCGAGGTAGATCGCGCAACGTAAATTGAGGAGCCCGCCATGACGATGTTAGAGGATCGCTTAGCCATTCAGGATGTGATGACGAATTACGCCGCAGGTGTGGATGATCGCGATATGGCCCAATATCGTCGCTGCTTCGCCGATGATGTTGAAATTGTCGGGTTTGGTGGAGACTCGGTTGTGGGCGCGGATCTTTGGGTCGCTGAAGTGGTTGAGAAATTAGCCGCCTTTGGTCAAACCCAACACATGCTCGGCCCACAATTGGTCCAGATTGATGGGGACGATGCGTCCGTCCGAACAGATGTGCAAGCCTTGCACTATTTGATTGATGACCCTGAAACAACCCTAATTCTGTGGGCGACTTATCGTACGAACATGCGTCGGGAAGGCGCTGTTTGGAAGATCGCAAGGCATGAATTGGTGCGTCGCGGCACGCGCCTTCAAAAAGGTTAGCCAAAGCGGGCAGCGGCTGTGAATCGTAGAGCCTGATTCGCGCGTGGTGCGAGTTCGATAATTGGGATGCTGCGATTCAATCGACCTTCATAGTGCGTAAACCCTGGATTAAACCTGATGAAGCGTTGCCAGATTGCGCTGTGCTGGGCGCCGGATAGCGCGCTTGCCTGGTAATTCTGTATCTCCCCGTCTCGCGTAACAAGGACCTTTGGATCGGCCATCAGGTTTAAAACCCACGCTGGCATTTCGGGCCGACCGCCGCTTGAGCCGATAACGTACAGGCGCGTTGGGTCGTGCTCGTCCGATAAATACATAAGGGGCGTTGCACGCGGCTGACCCGTCTTTCGGCCCGAGGTTGTCAGCAACAACGTTGGTGTACCAAGGCCTGCAATGCTGACGACACCGTTTGTTTTGAGCAGTAGCCATCGGTCGATGGGGGAGAGCAATGCAACAAAAAAGCGGCCACCCAAGGTCGTGCTCGAAATATTTAGCATCCACTGCAGAAGTATTGCTTTCATGGCCCCACAAGTCCGATCTTCCTCGCAGCAAGGCTATCACGTTCTGCTGCGCTCGCCAGCAATGGGCTTTGGTTTGCCTCCGGCAGGTATCGGATCGATTGTGCGTATAGGGCCGCTGCCGGATGTTCCATGCTAAGCTCGAATCGAAGGCAAAAATGGTGATGCGGTTGAGATCAATGCCAAGTCGCGGGTAGGGATAAGGAGCAGGTTAGATGGACGCGAAGCCGCCACCCAATGTTTTGTTGGTTATTACCGATCAGCAGCGCGCTGCCGATACGGGGTTCATGGGTAATCCCGTCTTAAAAACCCCGAATCTCGATGCGTTGGCATCCAGAGCAATGGTATTTGACAACGCCTGGGTCGCAAATCCAGTCTGCATGCCGAACCGATCAAGCTTAATGACCGGTAGGATGCCATCAGCCCATGGCGTCATTTTCAATGACCGCTCGTTAGAGCCGGGTGTAAATACCTTCGTTCGGGGCTTCCGAAAGTCGGGTTACCGAACGGCGCTGATTGGCAAGTCGCACTTGCAACATGGCGTCAGTAAAAATTCGATGGTGCCGTTTCGGGGTGGTCCGTCCAGTCAATCGCCTTATCCTGCAGGTTGGGATGCAATTGAAGATTATGAGCGGTATACCGCGGGCCCTGCACTGGATCCGGAAGATTACTATGGCTTTGGGCAGATTGAACTCAGCCTTGATCATGGCGCAAGCGTTGCTGGCCACCATCTGCAATGGGCACTGGAGAATGGGGGTGATATATCAACGCTTGCTATCGACCAGGATCGCGATACACAAGGTTCAAAACGATCAAAACATTGGCGGCAGATTTACCAGCCGCCTTATGAAGAGCGCCTGCATTCAACCCGGTTTGTCACAGAGCGAACGCTTGCATTTATTGACGCGGCCCATCAGCGCCAGGAGCCGTTCCTTGCGGTTTGCTCGTTTCCTGATCCCCATCATCCTCTAACGCCACCAGGCAAGTGGTTTGATGCTTACCGGCCAGAAGACATGGTGTTGCCTGCAAGTCGTCATGACGATCTTAAAGATGCCCCAGCGCATCTAAGACGCTTTAAAGACATACATCCAAAGGCTCAGCGTAATTGGGTCAGCCCGTGTGGCTATGGGAGTGATGCGCTACTCGCCGAGGCGATTGCTGCGACCTACGGGATGATCGGTATGATTGACGAAGGGGTGGGCGAGATCCTTGCCCGAATTGAAAGCCTGGGGCTAAGTGAGGATACGATCGTTGTCTTTACCTCGGATCACGGGGATATGATGGGCGAGCATGGATTGTTTTTAAAAGGCTTTATGCACTATCGCGGCACGCTTCAAGTGCCGCTTTTAATTCGAGTGCCGGGGCATGCGTCCGGCAGGACCCAGGCGCTGGCCTCAACAATTGATCTTGGACCGACCCTAATGGCGGCTTGCGGGATTACCGCCTTTGATGGGCTTCAGGGACACAGTTTAATGCCAACTATTGCTTCGCCCTCTACATCAGTGCGGGACTTTGTTTTGATCGAGGATGATGTGCCGCTGGTGACGGCTAAACTGACACCAATACCCGCACGAACGCGAACACTGGTTAAAGATGGGTATCGTTATACTCGTAACAGTAAGGGTGAAGAGCAGTTATTCCATCTGGATACCGACCCTGATGAAATGTTTGATGTCAAGAAGACGGATCCCAAGCGCATTGAAATGCTGGAGACCTTATCTGAGGCGATGATGATGGCGGATGATTCTTCTCGCGGGGCGCCCGCGACCGATTCGATGTAGACCGCTTGGCGCCGCTTCATCGGTTGGCGTTGGGCAAGAAACCTGGTTCGGGTTCAGCTGCGGTTCAGTTAGGTTCGATCACAGTAGTTGTTCATCAGTTCGGAGCGTTGCGATGTTTAGAATCAGTCATTCCCAAAGCGTACTCACGGCCTTGATTGGCTTGCTGGCGATAAATCCGGTTTTTTCAAGCCAAGCGCTGCCGCAGCAGGCAGAGCCTCAAGCTCC
>JABGTE010000108.1 GCA_018647445.1 Gammaproteobacteria bacterium | reverse complement strand
TCTTCATCGTAACGCTTTCGGTAACGAAAACTCTACTTCTTCAACGGTTGTCGGCGCGGTTTCCACGAATTGACCGCCCAACTGCTCCAAATACCCAAGTACTTCCTGTACCAGTTGTTCCGGTGCCGAGGCGCCGCTGGTCACACCGACAGCCTGCTTGCCATCGAGCCAATCAACATCGATCTGCGAATAATGGTCGATTAAATACGCCTGACTTCCTAACCTTTCAGCCAACTCGCGCAATCGGTTAGAGTTCGAACTGTTTTGCGAACCGACAACCAGCACCAAATCACAGGTTTTCGCTAAGGCTTTCACCGCATCCTGTCGATTCTGGGTGGCATAACAAATATCGTTCTTTTTGGGCCCTTGAATATTCGGGAAACGCTGTTGCAGCGACGCAATAATCTGCTGGGTATCATCCACCGATAAGGTCGTTTGGGTCACAAAGCTAAGCTTTTCGGGATCGGATACTTCGAGTATTTCAACGTCTTCAACGGTTTCAACCAAATATTTCTGCCCCTGAGCGTCCGACTCGATCTGACCAAGGGTGCCTTCCACCTCAGGGTGACCCTCATGACCGATCAGTACCGTATCGAACCCATCTCTGGCTGCTTTGGACACCTCGAGATGGACCTTGGTGACTAAAGGGCAGGTTGCATCAAAGACCCTCAGGCCACGAGCTTCCGCATCTCGCCGAACCTGCTGCGACACGCCATGGGCGCTAAAAATACACAGGGCGCCTTCCGGGATTTCGCGCACATCTTCCACAAAAATGGCGCCACGCTCTCTTAAATCCTGCACCACATGCTTATTGTGAACCACCTCGTGCCGCACATAGACTGGCGTTCCAAACTGCGACAAAGCACGATTGACGATTTCGATCGCCCGGTCAACACCCGCACAAAACCCACGGGGACTTGCGACACGTACCTCAAACACTCTTGCCACATCCATCATCCGCGCGCAATCTCCTGAGTGACTTGGCTTACACTCACGATATCAACCTCAAAGGTAATCACTTTACCCGCCAGCGGGTGGTTAAAATCAACCTCTACAGCCTCCTCGAAAACTTTTCGGACAACGCCTGGCAATTCGCCTTGCTGCTGCTGGTCCATAAAAGAGACTACGAGCCCAGGCTCTAATAATAACTCTCGTGCAAAGTCAGACCGCTTCAGAACATGGATGTTGTCTGGATTAACCAAACCAAATCCTTGCTCAGGCTCAAGATAAAAAGTTTCTTTATGGCCCTTGGTTAGGCCCACCAAAACCGCCTCGAATCCTGGCATTAATTTGCCATCACCGAAAACGAACTCCGCCGCACGATCACCGGTTGAGTCAATTAAGTCGCCATTGTCCAACCCTAAGGTAAAGAACAAAACAACACGGGTACCAGGTCCTATTGGGGTTGCAGCACTCACACAGATTCCTCTTTCGCTAAAAATAGATCGAGCAGCAAAAACACCGCACCAACCGAAATTGCCGCATCGGCGACATTAAATGCCGGGAAATAATATTGTTCGTAATGAACAATCAAAAAGTCCACGACATAACCCTGAAAGGCCCGATCGATTAAATTCCCGACGGCCCCGCCCAATATCAGAATGAGACCCACTCGCAGATACACTTGATGAGGCTCGACTCGGCGCAACCAAACCACCAAGGCTACACTCACAACGGCGGAGATGCCTGTTAACAACCAGCGTTGCCAACCTCCCGCATCCGCCAAAAAACTAAACGCCGCGCCTTCGTTGTACAGCACCGCAAATTGAAAAAAAGGCAGCACTTCAAAACGTTCACATTGGCCGGGAACGCAAAGGCCCAGCCATTGGTCGATTTTGATTTTAGACACTTGATCAATCACAACAATGATTAAGCTGACCAGATACCCTTTCATATACTCGCCTTCATGACGACTGCTCAAACCGACGCCGCGCTTGCGCGATATCGTTGTGAATCGCGGTTTTTAAAGCCGGCAATCCTGAAAATTTTCGCTCTTCGCGAAGCTTTTCAATAAAAACCACCTCGACCTGTCGGCCGTACAAGTCACCCTCAAAATCAAGTAAATGAACTTCTAAGATGGGTCTAACGCCGCCGCTTTCAACCGTCGGCCGAACCCCCACGTTAGCGACCCCTGGGTAGCGCCGATTCAATCCGAGCACCTCAACCAAGTAAACGCCCGAGAGCGGTGCTTTGTACCGATGCAACTGAATATTGGCGGTTGGCACGCCCAAGGTCCGGCCAATCTGCTGGCCATACACCACGCGCCCCGAAATAGCGTAAGGTCTGCCAAGCATTATTTCCGCTTGCGGCATATCACCTGCCGCCAAACATCCCCGAATGCGCGTACTCGATATCCGCTCGCTGTCGTGGGTGAGCGTTGAGAAATTATCAACCGAGAAACCGTGCGCGGCACCCGCAGTCGTGAGCGCCTCGAAATCGCCCTGACGATCCGCACCAAACTTGAAGTCATCCCCCACAAAGAGCGCTTTAACTTTTAAGTCTTCGGTTAACAACGCGATAAAGTCCTCGACCGACATTCCCCGAGTTTTCGCATTGAACTGAAGGCACAACAACCGATCTAGCCCTGCAAGCGACAGCTGCTTTACTTTTTCTCGGAACCGCGTCAATCGGGCAGGCGCCTGAAAGCTTTCAAAAAATTCTTTAGGTTGCGGCTCGAAACAGATCAGCAGCGACGGACACGCTAGCTCCTCGGAGACCCGCTTCACTTTTCTTAAAATGGCCTGATGCCCGAGATGCACCCCATCAAAATTACCAATCGTGATGACACAGTCTTGATCCTGCCCCCGGATATTATGTCGTCCTCTGATGACTCGCATTAAAGACCATCTCTAAATTCAGTTATTCTCAAGCCCAATGTTCGCAACATTAGAAAGTATATCCCCATACCGCCGACGCAGAGTCCAGCCATCCAAACTACTTGGGTAAAGACCGACAACGCGAGCCAATCGCTCAGAGGCGGCGTCAACCAAAAAAGGGCGAGCCCCATAAGACTCAGGGACACACTAATTCTAACGAGAAAACGCGTCCAGTGCTCGGCCGCTTGGTAGATCCCGCGCTGGATTAACCCCCGCCAGAGTAAAAAAGCGTTCAAAAAGGCCGACATCGAGGTGGCAAGCGCCAGCCCCACGTGACCCAAGTGCAGAATCAACGCTAAGTTGAAGATCATGTTTGCCGAAAGCGCGATGAGCCCAATACGGACAGGCGTTTTCATATCTTGCCGAGCAAAATAGCCTGGGGCGAGCACCTTGACCATCATATGCCCCACAAGACCAGCGCCGTAGGCCTTCAAGCTCAATCCGGCCATGGCCACATCAAAAGCGGTCATCTGGCCATGATGAAAAATGGCCGCGATCATTTGATCTGCGAGCAAAACAAGGGCAACCGTTGCGGGTAACCCGAACAAAAGCACCATGCGAATGCCCCAATCTAGCTTTGCCGAAAACTGACCCGGCTCTGAGGCTGAAAAATCTCTTGATAGCGCAGGCAAGATAACCGTTGCGATCGCAATACCGAACAACGCCAAA
Source organism: Gammaproteobacteria bacterium (assembly GCA_018647445.1). Lineage (GTDB taxonomy): Bacteria > Pseudomonadota > Gammaproteobacteria > Pseudomonadales > Azotimanducaceae > UBA9926. The sequence goes on along the minus strand of JABGTE010000108.1, from coordinate 6,940 downwards.
GGCAACTCCAGCAGTCGATCACTATAATAGAGCCAAGAGATGCTCCCCATTTGCAGGAAAGTTGCCAACATCGTGTCGAGCAATAAATTGATCTGGCTAACCGATACCCCGAGCAGTGCTGGCAGCATCAAAACGCCCACCCGCTTTACGCCAGGATGCGAGAAATTAATCCGAGGCCGAGGCACCAACCCAAGCCGCGCCAATGCGGGCCATTGAAAGAGTAGTTGCAGCCAGCCTGCGATGAACACCCCCCACGCCAGGGCAAATACCGGCAGATCGAAATACGGACTAAGCCAAACCGCGCTCACGATCAGGGACAAATTCAACAGAACTGGGGTGAAGGCCGGGACCGCGAATCGGCCAAAGGTGTTCAAAATCGAACCTGCAAACGCGGTCAGGGAGATTAAAGCTAAATAGGGAAACGTTATGCTCAGTAAGGACCCCGCAAGCGCCAGCTGCATCGAATTGCCATTCAGCACATAACCAAAGGCAAAAACAGTGATGACGGCACCTGAAAACACAACGCCCAAGACAACAAATATTAGTAACAAAAACCCTAAGGCACCGGCCAAATGATCAACCAGGTCCTTTAAGTCGTGCGCGCTCGCACGCTGCTTGTATTCAGAGAGCACGGGCACAAACGCTTGGGAAAACGCTCCTTCCGCGAAGAGTCTCCGAAAAAAGTTGGGGATCTTAAAGGCCAGAAAAAAAGCATCGGCCCCAGCACTAGACCCAAAGAAGAACGCAATCACGACGTCTCGGACGAGACCCAGGATGCGCGACACAAAGGTCATCGCCGACACAATTAGGCCAGATCGCAGGAGACCAAAGCGGCCCGAATCGGGCTCAGTCACCTAGCAACCTCCCAACAAGTCTTGGGATTCGACAGTATGCTATAACCTTTAACATCCAGCTTCCTTGTGATCCTCAATCGGTGTTTGACAAAAAGAGTGGGACTCGGCATAGTACGCCGCTCATTTTCCGTCCATTTTCAGGAACCATAACCTTGGCCAATTCAGCTCAATCAAAAAAACGCGCAAAGCAATCCGAGAAACGTCGTCGCCACAATGCCAGTCAACGATCGGCTATGCGAACTGCCATTAAAAAGACCATCTCTGCCATTTCTGGCGGGGATGCAGCAGTTGCAGGTACGGCCTATGCCGCCGCAGTTCCTGCCCTTGATCGCGCAGTGTCTCAAGGCATTATCCATAAAAACAAAGCCGCAAGACATAAATCCAGACTGAACACTAAGGTTAAAGCGCTTCAGGCCTAAACCATCAATAGATCATCTCGGTGGATGACTTCTTCATCCACCAGATATCCCAATTCTACCTCGATGGCTTGCGTTGTTTTGCCCTGGATACGCTTAAGCTCTTCGCTTGAATAGTTGGTCAAACCTCGACAAACCTCAAGCCCCTCTGAGTCGCAGCAAGACAACAAGCTACCTTGGCTGAATTCGCCCGAAATTGCCGTAATTCCCACGGCTAAAAGACTTTTGCCGTGATGCTGTAAGACACTGACGGCCCCCGCATCGAGGGTCACAACCCCTCTAACTGGCAGCGTCGCCAGCCAATGCTTTCGGGCACCAAGAATAGGCTGATCGGCTCTTATACGCGTTCCAACCGCCATGCCTTGTAGAATTCGGCCCAAGTTACCCGCCTCGTTGCCGCTACAGATGATCGTCTCGCAACCACTGCGCGCGGCAATGCGGGCTGCTTGCACCTTACTGACCATCCCACCGCGACCCCACTTGCCGCCCGAACCGGCCATCTCATCAATTGCAACATTGCTCGCTTCAATTTCAGGAATGAGCGTCGCTGCCGAATGCGTTCGCGGATCCCGATCAAACAGCCCAATCTGATCGGTTAAAATCACCAAGCGCTTTGCATCGATCAGATTTGCGACCATCGCCGCAAGCGTATCGTTGTCACCGAAGCGGATCTCATCGGTAACTACCGTATCATTTTCATTAACAATAGGCACAACGCCCAACGCCAGAAGGTTCACAAGCGTATTGCGAGCATTCAGATATCGATCTCGAGCCCGCAGGTCGGAATGGGTTAGTAGTATCTGTGCGGTTTTCATCTGATGCACATCGAAACAGGTCTGGTACTGCTGAATCAGACCCATTTGCCCGACCGCTGCGGCAGCCTGAAGCATCGAGATAGAATTTGGCCGTTCCGTCAATCCCAGCCGAACCATCCCCTCAGCAACCGCACCCGATGACACCAGCACTACACGAATACCCTGCTGCCTGAGATCAGCAATATCAAGCGCCCAGCGCGCAAAGAGACTCAGATTCAGTCCCGCGCCCTCTGCAGTCACCAGCGAACTACCAACCTTTAAAACCCACACCTCGTTTTGGTCCGCCTGCTCGCTCATGGCTCGTAATGCACCACTACTTTACTTGTGTCATCACCGTCATCCAGCTCGAGGTCCTCCTCTTCATCCAGACCTTGACGGCGCCTAAGTCGCGCATCTCGCAGCATTTTCGAATAGTTATGTGCATCCTGCCCAGCTGCCTGATCAAGACTTTCCTCGGCCTGCTTTCGCGCTTCATCAAGACTCGCAAAGTGGTCCCCTAAACCATGCAGTAGAGGCTGCAGTCCCGTTTGAGTCACCGCCGAGATGGCATAACACTTCTCAACCAAACTGCTTTCAGACAAAAGCCTAGCCTGCAATTCAATGAGCACATCGTTTGATACCAAGTCGCTTTTAGAGAGCACTAACCAACGCGGCTTTTTAGCAATCGCCGGGCTATACTGCGCCACTTCGCGCTCGATGGTTTTAAAATTTTCAAGCGGATCACTACCGTCTGCCGGCGCAACATCTACCAAATGCAACAGTACGCGAGTCCGTGATAAATGCTTGAGGAACTGAATACCAAGGCCTGCTCCCTCGGAAGCCCCTTCAATGAGTCCCGGCACATCTGCAATTACAAAGCTTTGGTTGAAATCGATTCGAACAACGCCGAGGTTCGGTACCAAGGTTGTAAAAGGATAATCGGCGATTTTTGGCTTAGCCTCGGACACCACACTGATTAAAGTAGACTTGCCCGCGTTGGGCAGCCCTAACAGCCCGACATCGGCAATGAGTCGTAACTCTAGCCGCAGGTTAAAGCTTTCTCCGGGCGTCCCATTTGAGGTTTTGCGGGGCGCGCGATTGGTACTGGATTTATAGCGGACATTTCCTAGGCCGTGATAGCCGCCGCGAGCAACGAGTAAATCTTCATCTGCCTTGGTTACTTCGGCAATGAGCGCATCGGTATCTTCATCATAAACACTGGTTCCCAGCGGCACTCTAACGATTAAATCCTCACCCTTTGAACCCGTTCGATCCTTACCCTTGCCCGACTCACCGGTGCCAGCCCGGTACTGCGGTTGGAACCTGAAATCAACCAAGGTGTTGAGCGCTTCATCCCCTCTAAAATAAACGCTACCCCCATCCCCACCATCACCGCCGTCTGGTCCACCCAACTCAATATATTTTTCACGGCGGAAACTAAGACAACCATTACCCCCTTTACCGGCGTCCACCCTGATAGATGCTTCGTCTACAAATCTCATAATGGCTTCACCCTAACGCGAATTACCGATAAAAAAAAACCCTGCCAATGACAGGGTTTTTTGAACCTTGGCCGACAATCAGGCCTCTGCCACCACCGTTACAAATTTACGCTGCTTCGGGCCTTTGGTCACGAATTGAATGACACCAGCTGCCTTGGCAAACAATGTGTGGTCTTTTCCGCAGCCCACGTTAGGGCCGGCGTGGAACCGCGTTCCGCGCTGTCGAACGATGATGTTCCCAGGCTGAACCGCCTGTCCACCATAGAGCTTCACGCCGAGTCGTTTTGACTCCGAATCGCGTCCGTTTCTAGTACTTCCGCCTGCTTTCTTATGTGCCATTGCTGTTAGCCTCCAACAATTTCTTTAATCTTCACTTCGGTATACCACTGACGGTGACCTGCCTGCCGACGGTAATGCTTACGACGCTTCATTTTAATGATCGTTATTTTTGAATGCCGTCCATGCGTCACGACTTCAGCAGAGACTTTGCCACCTTCGACATAGGGAACGCCAATTTTGATATCGGCGCCATCACCGACCATCATGACTTTATCAAAGTCGATCGTCTCACCCGCTTCAGCATTAACTTTTTCGAGTCGAAGGACTTCGCCTGGCTCTACCCGGTGTTGTTTGCCACCACTTTCTATTACAGCGTACATATCTTTAACCCTAACAATTGAACCCAGCGACTGCTGAGCCTAAATTTTAATGACCCGAGGACTTACTAGCCTCTCGCGACTTTTTGATTCTCTACTGACTGCCGTCGACCTTTTTTTTACCCTGAACCCATTGCCCTTGACGCCTTTCACCGAGTTTCTAGCCACCTCATCCTAATGCGGCCTAACTCGAGCCTGCGTTAGCAGCTTGCTCAAACCCTCCAATCTCTAACGGGTTATCACCCTACAGGCCTCTCAGACCTGGCGTTCAAACCGATAATTCCTAAGCTGTGCTCTTCCGCTCTCAGCCTTATGGTTGGGATCGTTGCGCCGTCGCTTTGATGCCTAACTCTCAGAACAGACCTTGTTTTCAGGACGCGCAATGATAAGCGAACTCAAACTCGATAGCAATACGAGATTTACGGGTTTGGCCTTGACAGGCGGGAACCTCTGGCCATAGCATTTGCCCCTCTTAAACCCTGCTAAAGCCCACCCAGCATGCTCCAACCGATTTTCGAAGCCGTTCGTGAAGATTTTGAGGCGGTTGATGCGCTCATCATCGAAAGCTTGAACTCCGACATCCCTTTGGTCGAAGAAATCTCGGCTTACATTATCAAGGCGGGCGGCAAGCGCCTAAGGCCGCTACTTGTTTTATTAGCAGCACGCGCTAGTGGTTATAAGGGCTCAGAACATATCAAGCTCGCTGTTATTATCGAATTTTTGCATACCGCTATGCTGCTCCACGACGACGTTGTCGACAACTCGACGCTTAGGCGCGGCAGAGCGACAGCAAATGCGACGTGGGGCAATGCCGCAAGCGTGCTGGTTGGCGACTTCCTGCACTCGCGAGCCTTCGAAATGATGGTAGAGATCGGCAATCTTGACGTCATGACTCTGCTGTCGAAAGCCACTAATGGCATTGCTGAGGGCGAGGTACAGCAACTCATGTATCTCCGTGATCCAGAGATTACGGAAGCGATTTATCACGAAGTAATCTATCGAAAAACGGCATTGTTGTTTGAAGTTGCCGCGCATTCGGGCTCAGTCCTTGCCGATGCTCCCACCACCACAGCGCGCGCACTCAATCACTTCGGGAGGCATCTTGGCATTGCGTTTCAACTGATGGACGATCTTCTTGACTACGACGGCACAACCTGTGAACTAGGAAAAAATGTCGGTGATGACCTGGCAGAAGGCAAGATGACGCTTCCACTCATCGTAGCGCTCAGACAAGGCACAGAACAAGATGCCGCTTTGATCCGATCAGCTGTCAACAGCCCAGGCACGACCGACGCGTTGCCCGCTATTCTAAAGGCCGTCGATGCCTCTGGCGGCTTGCAGTACACCCTTGACCAAGCACTTGCACAAAGAAGCCTTGCTCTGAATGCACTCTCAGCCCTATCTGACAGCCCCTCTAAGCATGCATTGAGCCAACTGATCGAATTTTCTGTAAACCGACAAACTTAAACACCCAGCACTGAGCAAAGCTGTATTATACTTTTGCAGCGTCGGGGTGTAGCTCAGCCTGGTAGAGCACTGCCTTCGGGAGGCAGGGGTCGTGAGTTCAAATCTCGCCATCCCGACCAAAACGCTCAGCCTGCATTCTTGGCGGCCTCGCCTTCACCGTGTAGACTTCACCCTCGTAATATTCAAATTCTCCGGAGAGTCTCTATGTCCAGCACCACCGATCAAGCGCTTAGCCCAGCAGCAGCAGAAATTGCCGAGCTCATTCGACGCTCTCGAGCGGCTCAGCATGCTATTGAACATTACACTCAAGAACAGGTGGATGACCTGATCCGAGCCATGGTCTGGTCCGTTGCACGTCCTGGGGTCGCCGAAGACATCGCTCAATTTACCGTCGATGAAACCCAACTTGGCAACTACGCCGGCAAGTTCCTTAAGATTCAACGAAAAACTCGGGCAACGTTGATGGATATCATCCATGACCAATCCGTGGGCATCCTTGAAGAAGACCTCGAGCGAAATCTCATAAAAATCGCAAAACCGATGGGCGTTATTGGGGCACTCTCGCCATCGACCAACCCGGAAGCCACCCCGGTTATTAAAGCCATTCATGCGGTGAAGGGCAGGAACGCGATTATCGTGGCCCCCCACCCAAGAGCCAAACTGACAAACAAGAAAATTTGCGATCTCATGCGCGCCGCCCTCGAAAAACTCGGCGCGCCCGCGGATCTTGTTATTGGTATCGAGACTCCCAGCTTGGAACTTACGAACGAACTGATGCGGCAGTGTGATCGAGTCCTTGCTACCGGCGGCGGCGCCATGGTGACCGCGGCTTATTCAAGCGGAACGCCCGCACTGGGGGTCGGCGTCGGTAATGCTGTCATCACGGTTGACGACACCGCAAACTTAGAGGATGCGGCGACGAAAATTCATTTGTCTAAGACGCTAGATCTTGCGGCTTCCTGTTCTTCGGACAATTCCGTCATCTTGGTTGAGTCAATCTACGATGACATGATTGCGAAACTGCAAGCTAAGGGCGGCTACCTCTGCAACGCTGAAGAAAAACAAAAGCTTCAAAAGACACTTTGGGATGACGAAGGCCACTTCAATACAACGATTGTTGCGCAAACGGCTGCAAAAATAGCCGAGATGGCCGGCCTAACGGTACCGGAAGGCACAGAATTTTATATTGTTATTGAATCGGGCTGGGGTGCTGAATTTCCATTTTCAGGCGAAAAACTTTCAGTCATTATG
>JABGTE010000184.1 GCA_018647445.1 Gammaproteobacteria bacterium | reverse complement strand
TGGGGTCATCATGGGCTCCTTCGGTCGTTGATCACCGTGACGCGATGCATTTTTCGGTATTCTGGAAGATAGTCGGCGACGGCATAGTGTTGCGTCACCCGATTATCCCACAAGGCGAGCGCATTGGGACGCCAGTGGTAGCGCACCTGGAACTCGGGTTGATTGGCGTGATCATACAAATACCGCAGCAGACGATCACTCTCTGACTTCTTGAGGCCAACAATGTGTTGGGTAAAAGACGGGTTCACGTATACAAACGTGCGGCCCGTCACAGGATGGATTTGGATGATTGGGTGCACCGCCGAGCCAGTATCGAGTAGCGCTTGATTGACCGCCTTAACATCCATTTCGGGTCCTAAAAAGTCGTTACGAAAGGTGCCGATATCGTGGATCGCTGATTTTCCTTGAAGCAAAGTCTTCATGTGATCGGGTAGCGCGTCGTAAATCGCGTAAAGGTTCGCCCAGAGAGTATCGCCGCCGGTCTTCGGTACCTGCTTGGCGTAAAGAATCGACATAAAGGGCGGATTTGGCCGAAAGGTCAGATCGGTATGCCAATCGTTGGTATCGGGCGGGCGATCACCGTCGTTTTCAAGCGCCACAATTTCTGGGCAGCCTTCCAGGGTTTGGTAGACCGGGTGCGGCACATCGAGCGCGCCAAACTGTAACGCAAAATCAATTTGCTCGGCCGGCGTAAGGACAAGATCCTCGATAAAGACCACAAGGTGTTCGATGAGGGCGGTGTAAACCTGCTCGATCGCGTCGCGTTTTGTTGCGCTGCCAGCACGCAGTGCGCCAGCTAGATCGAGCGTAAGGGTTGCGCCAATCGTTGGGGTGTTGCGCACGAGGTTGATGTTCATCTTGTCGGCGGCTCCAGCAAGCGGGGTGCTAACCGCGCAAAAATTTTTGGCGTATCCGCCGTTTGAAATCCGGGCCTGGGCGCTGTCTTAGGTTTAGCGGCACGATCCCTCAAACGATGCGGCTGGGGATTCACAGTGCGCCCTAGGGCGTTAGCTTGCAGGACCATCATTGCGCGCTGCGCCGTCTTGGGCGGTTGCTGGCGTTTGCGGTGGAATCAGCGCGCCGGCGCCGGTTTGGTAACGACTGAGGGCCTGCATGATATCAATCAAACACTGATCACGCAGCGTCTCAAGGTCTTCAATGGTTTGCGCGCCCGCTTGCTCGGCAGTGCCCGTGACCATCTTGTCAATCAGACTATCTGTCAGTTCCGGGGCTTGCAGCTTGGTCCAAGGTAATTTCAGCGCGGGCCCGAATTGCTCGAGCATATGTCGCATGCCGGATTCGCCGCCGGCCAAGTGAAAGGTCAAGCACGTCCCCATAAACGCCCAGCGCAAACCGGGGCCGTAAATGATGGCTGCATCCAGTTCTGCGGTGGTTGCAACATCGTCGTTCACGAGATGCAGCGCTTCGCGCCAAAGTGCCTCTTGCAGGCGGTCGGACAAATAGCCTTCGATCTCCTTCCTAACCACCAGCGGCTGCATGCCGAGACTGGCATAAAAAGCTTTTGCCGTCTCAATGGTTTGCGGGGCGGTCTGCTCACCGCCCACCAGTTCAACCAATGGGAGTAAATAAACGGGATTAAAAGGGTGGCCAATCAGCATGCGCTCGGGATGCTGGGTTGCGGTTTGAATCTCGCTCGGTAAGAGCCCGGATGAGCTCGATGCGATGATCGTCTCGGGGGCGGCGGCCGCATCGATTTGGGCATGCAGCGAGCGCTTGAGCTCGAGGTTCTCGGGCGCGGATTCTTGGACTAAAAAGACCCCCTCACAAGCCGCTTCCAATGAGTCGGAAAACGCAAGGTTGTCCATCGATGCCGAGGGCGCAAGCCCTTGGGCGGTAAGGGTAGGCCAAAGGCTCGTGAGCTTGGCGCGCATCTTGTCCTCAAATCCGATTGAGGGATCCCAGACCTTCACGCGATGGCCGTTGGCTAAAAAACGTGCTGCCCAGCCTGTGCCGATCACGCCGGTCCCGATAATAGCGATCGTTTTCATAGCGCGAGTTTAACGCGGGCCTCAGCGGGGCTGAGGGTCCGGGCACCCATGAGTTCAAGGATTTGACGGGCTTTTTCAACCAGCTGGGCATTTGAGGCCAAAACACCACGTTCAAGGTAGAGGTTATCCTCAAGGCCCACTCGGACGTGACCGCCCAGTAAGGCGGCTTGCGCAACCATAGGCATTTGATCCGCACCCAAGCCAAAACTGGCCCAGTTGGCGCCTGCAGGGAGGTGTTCCACCATATTTTTCATGCTGCCGGTATCACAGGGTGAGCCCCAAGCAACGCCCAAACACAATTGAATGAGGGCTGGGTTATCGATGAGGCCTTCTTCGATCAGCTTGTTAACGAACCACAGTTGACCCGTATCAAAGATTTCGAGTTCGGGTTTAACGCCGAGTTCTTGAATGCGTTTGGCGCCAGCGCGCAGCATGTCCGGTGTTGAGACGTAAATCAGTGAGCCTTCCCCAAAGTTTAAGGAGCCGCAGTCGAGGGTGCAGATCTCTGGCAGCATCTGTTCGATGTGCGCAAGGCGCTCCAGGGGCCCAACCAGGTCAGTTTCATTGCCAAACGCCAACGGCTTCTCGCCGGGGCCGATATAAAGGTCGCCGCCCATGCCGCCGGTTAAGTTAATGATGACGTCGGTCTCGGACGAGCGAATGCGGTCCACGACCTCTCGATAGAGTTCGGTATCGCGCGTGCCGTTACCCGTTTCAAGGTCTCGGACGTGGCAATGAGCGATCGCGGCTCCGGCCTTGGCGGCCTCGATGGCAGCGGTTGCGATTTGCTTCGGCGTAATCGGTAGGTCGGGGTGTCGACTGGCAGTATCGCCAGCACCCGTGATGGCACAAGAAATGATGACTTCGCGATTCATGAACGATTCCTAGATTCTATTCGGGTCAATATACCAAGCTCTGTGAGGCTCGACCATGTTAGAGTCATTCGACACCCTAATTATCATCATGTTAGTGAGAAAAATTCATGAAAGCTGGATTAATTTTGTTGGGATTCTGGTTGCTCGCGGGAACGGGGCAGGCGTTTTCTGCTGGGTTGCCTGATGGACTGCCTGGCACCTTCGACAGTTTAGGGCCAACTGTTCAGCAACTTCCCTTGGCCAATGGCCGTCAGGTGCATTTTATCGATGATGGTGCAGATCTGGGCTTGCCGGTGGTCTTTGTTGGGGGGTTAGGCACCTCCGTGCGGGTGATTCGGCTCTTGGATTTTTTACGGTCGATGCGCGCTGGACTTAATATTCGGATGATCAGCATCGAGCGTAACGGATATGGCCAAACTGCTTTTGATCCCAAGTTGGGAATGGCCGATTTTTCCGCTGACGTTGAAGCGGTCTTGGCGCACCTCGGCATTGATCGTTTTGCACTCTTCGGAATCTCTGGTGGGGGGCCTTATGTCGCTAAAATCGCATCCAGAAACCCGACCCGGGTGTTATCAATTCATATGGCGGCGACATCACCGTCTTTAGGGCAGCCCTCGCGCTGCGGCACGGCATCACCTGCCAGTGTGTATCGCGATCTGTTGTCCCAGCCCATGGCGTTTTTTGGTTTTCCGAAGGATTCGCCCATGCACCAGGTGGCGGGCTTTCAAGATACCGCGTTTGAGGAGGCCGCGCGGGCGCACAATGCGCGTGGGCAACAGGCGGATCCTGCGCCACTGGATCATGAAATTGGTTTGTACTGCGCCGAGGGTATGATCAACAATGTCGAGGTGAGCGCGCCGTTGTTTGTTTACCAAGGCGGAGCCGATGCGGTGCTTGACCAAGCAGGCTCAAAAGCTTGGGAAAAGGCATTTCCGGCCGCGCCCCTCGTGCTTCGAGCGTATCCGGGAGAAGGTCACGATGTGCAGTACCGGCATCTTGATCAAATCCTCTTAGATATTGCAGGATATGGCGATAATATATTGATTTGTAAAGATAATATAAATTCTATGGTGGCGTCCGAAGCGGACGCTCAGGCAGCCGGCACGATACTGGGTCATTGTGCTTGGACGAGCCAATAAGGTTCTCATCGAGATGTTGAGAGATTTCACAGTATGCAGACTACGCGCCTGTGAGCGCAAACATTGGGTAAAG
>JABGTE010000135.1 GCA_018647445.1 Gammaproteobacteria bacterium | reverse complement strand
TAATCTGTATTACTCGGCCCTGGAGCAGCAAAAGTTGGCCTGCATTAATGTTCGCCAGGACGTGCTCAATGCCTATAACGAGGTAGCCATTCTGAGGAGCCGCGTTGAGATCTTAAAAGACAATCTCCGCAGTCAGGAAATTTCCAAAGATGCTTATAAAGCGCAGTTTGCCATTGGCAATCGCTCGCTCCTAGATATGCTCGATGGGGTGAATGAATATTTTGTGACGCGTAACTCTGTAACCAATGCCGAGATTGATCTGGCTAAGGCCGAAATTCGAACGCTCGCTGTTATGGGCGTGCTGCTGGCAACCCTTGGGGTTGAAGGACGGAATCAAGAAATTTTGTCTGAGTATGTTAAAAAGCTGATGGCGGATTCCACTGCGTATGACGAAACGATTTGCCCAGCAGATATTCCAGTACTGGCGGATGTCGACATCCAGGCCATTTATGCCAAGGCCGATGCAGATTTTGAAGCAGAAGACGGCGCCCAGTATGAAGGCGATGGCGGCTTTGGTGGCGATGTCGGTTTCGGTGGAGACGGAGGCTTTGGCGGCTTTGAGGAAGGCGGCTTTGGCAGCACGGAAGTGGAAGACCCTTTCGGTTTTGGTGAGCCCATGGAGGTTATTCCAGAGGCCAAAGAGGTTCTGGTGTATTACGCCTACGATTCCTCTGATATCCCGATGGATTTTGATGCTGAATTGGAAAGCCTTGCGATCCGGCTATCGGATGACCCCGAGGCCAAAGCCTTGATTGAAGGCCACGCTGATGACACGGGTACAAGAGGGCATAACAACACCTTATCCCTAGAGCGTGCAGAGGCGATCAAACGACGGTTGGTGCAGCAGTACGCGGTCAATCCCGAACAAATCGAACTCATCGGCTTTGGCGAAGATCGGCCAAGGGAAGATGCGCCAGAAGAGCAGCCTCAAAATCGGCGTGCGGTCATCCTGGTCGAGTAATCCGTTAATCGAATGATTGCGGCATAGCAAAATGCAATCGGGCCTAGCACAAGGCTGTGGCTATAAATTCAAGCAGTTCGTGGGTAGGCTGCGAGCTTGTAGTTACTATCGATCTCGTCCCTGTCTGATAATGTCCTGTTCTTCCGAGCGTTCAACACCTTTCAATGAGGGCTGGAAAGCCGCATTTCTGCGGTGCGAGTCTGTTAAAAAACCGTTACAGTTCAAAGGATCAACGGAATAAGCGCAGAGGAGTGAGTATGAAAACTTGGATGATTCGAATTGCGGCGGCATTGCCGGGTTTTTTGTTATTGGTGAATGCGGTCGGGCTGGCGGTTGCGCCAGAAGGCGTCGTGACGTCTCTCGGTATGACTTACCTTGATGGTTTAGGACGCAGTTCTCAAGTGGGTGATACCGGCAGCTTTTTTGCCTGCGGTGGTCTGTTTATTGTATTTGGGGCATTCCGGGCACGGCCGCAGTGGATTATGGCAGGCGCCTTTTTGTTTTTGGTCGCCGCGATTTATCGTGTATTGGCCGCGGTGCTGCATGGCGCAGAATTCGCAACCACCTTTATTACGGTTGAAGTGGTGTCGTTTCTTTGGCTGCTGATTGCTGCCAAATTAGTCGCCAATACCGATGCCGAATAAATGGATTTGATGGCTGTGCGGTTGCACTCTGCGACTGCACTTTGCGACTGCACTCTGCGCAAACAAAGCGGCGCTCATCAGTCTTTTGGCGGCAATGATCGATCCAAGGCATAACTTGCGCATATTCGCTGAAAGTAGGATTGATCATCGAGTCGAAAGGCGCGTTCAGATAGCTTGGCCAGGGGCGGCGCAACTGCTTAATCAAGACAGGTTGGCGCAGCAGTTTAGCGACGTGGTTTGATCTGGGCATTACACCAGGCTTATGAGCATCCCGAATCAAAGATGCACCCCAACCCACAAGGAGCAACTGCTATGCCTAAAACCCTGAAAATCGTATTGATTCTGATCGGCCTGTATGCCGCATCGGTTGCCCTGTTTGAGTCTATGCTGGGGTATTTTCAGCCTGAAAATCAAGCAACCCTGGTTGTCACAACCTATGATGCCGCTGATGTGGGCGCCGATCGTGTATTGGTTCGTATTGAGCATGAGGGTGAACTCTTTGTTGCGGTGAATCACTGGCCACGTCAGTGGTATGGGCGATTGCTGGATAATGATCAAGTTCGGGTTCGGTTTGAGGACGTTGATGCCGGTTATACTGCATCGAAGGTGCCGGAAGCCGAGCAGGCCGCACTCGATACCGCACGACCATTGGGCTTGGGTTTTCGTGTTTTGACAGGGTTTCCGCCGCGTTACTTTGTGCGGCTGACGCCAAACGCCTAATAGCGCTTTGGCTTACTCGGGGCGAGCAAGGCCTGTTGTCGAAGGTGCGGCGCTAGGGGCTCCTCGCATTGGGTTCCCAAGGCGCCAAGGGCATGGTCCGGCTAATACGGCTTACATGGTCCGGCTTATTCGGCTTAAAGGAAAGGCACCTTGGGTGCTGGGCCCGCGCCATACCCACTGAGGCGGTATAACGCGCTGGTCTGACTCGATCCTGCTGCGCGATCGGGCTATCATGGCGCGGTCGAAACGTTAAGGTGAAATCATGGCTCAGTGGTGGACAACGCGTGTCTTGCCAATCATTAGTATTGATTTAAGAAGCCTTGCCCTGTTTCGGATCTTGCTGGGCGGACTGTTGATTGCGGACCTGGTGATCCGCGGGAGTGATTTATCGGTCTGGATGACAGACGCCGGTGTGTTTCCGCGAGATTTTATCATTGATTGGAACGGGGATAATCGCTGGTCGTTGTATTTCATTAGCGGCAGTTGGCTTTGGGCACTGCTGCTGCATCTTACTGCTGCCGGCGCGGCACTGGCCTTGCTGCTGGGATATCGCACGCGTCTTGTCACAATAATTAGTTTTATTTTTCTAGTCTCACTGCACAATCGCGCGCCGTTGGTGCTGCAAGGCGGGGATAACCTGCTCTTGCTGATGGTGTTTTGGTCGATCTTTTTGCCCTTGGGGGCACGGTTTTCGATGGATGCGGCAAGGGTGCATCCTGATCAGCAGCAGGCGTTCAATGCGCAGCCAAATGCCTATTGCTCGGTGGCAACGGTTGCGATTCTATTTCAAGCCATGGCGGTGTATTTCTTTTCGGCCTTTTTAAAAAGTGGTTCAGAGTGGTACGAAGATGGCACGGCGATTTATTACGCGCTGAACCTCGACGAGGTTGCAACCGGGCTCGCGCATTATTGGCGGAACGAACACTGGCTGACCGTCCCCTTAACCCGATTTGTGTGGTGGCTGGAATTGCTTGGCCCCATCCTGATCTTTACGCCGCTTCTGCGGGTGCCGGTCCGGCTGCTAATGATGTTTTTATTCATAGCAATGGAGGTGGGCTTTATTTTAAACCTTCATATCGGGTTGTTTCCGTTTATCTCGATCACCTCGATTCTGCTGTTTACACCAACTGAAACTTGGGACGCGCTGGCTCGGCGGTTTTGGCCCGCCGCCGGCGACGGGCTCACGATGTATTACGACCAGGACTGCGGCTTTTGCCTCAAGATGTGCTGGCTGCTCAAAACCTTTTTGGGTCTCAAAGCCGCGCAGATCATCCCGGCACAAACGAATGCTGAGATGGCCGAGATTCTGGAGCGAGAGTTCTCCTGGGTTGTGGTGACACCTTCCGGCGAGCGCTTGATTAAATGGCCCGCCATGGTGGCCGTGTTTGCCGCCTCGCCCTCGGGTCGGTTTCTTGCGCCAATGCTGTCTTGGCCCCAGCGATTGGGTAATCGCCTTTACGACTCGGTTGCCAACAATCGCGGCGCGTTCGGCGAGTGGTTTGCGGCGCTGCTGCCTTGGCACACGACGGTTAAAATGCCGGGCTGGCCATCTCACGCGGTAGCCGGGTTTTTTTTAGCGTACCTATTGTTATGGAACCTCAGCACCATCCCGAATTGGCAATTGCCCTTTCAAGAGGGGGTCGAGGACAAACCCTATCAAGTGAAGTTCCCTAAGACTTGGCAAGGGGTTAAGCGGCTGCTTCGACTCGATCAAAAGTGGAGTATGTTCGCGCCCTATCCGAATAAATCGGATAGTTTTTTGGTCGTACCGGGGGTGCTTTCCTCCGGCAAGTTAGTAGATGTTTACGATTTGACGGAGGGCGCGCCAAGCTTTGAAAAGCCCGATGTGTTGTTTGATGCTAAATTTAAAAACTATCGTTGGCGAAAGTATTTGTCACGGGTTGGCATCAAGCGTTACAGGGCGTATCGGACGCACTATGGGAGCTATCTGTGTCAAAGCTGGAACGCCGCGCATGGTAAAACGGATCCGTTAACCGATTTCAATATCTATCGGATGGTCGAGCGTACCAAGCCTCCGGGGGTGGAAAGCCAGGTAACGCGAACCAAGGTGTGGCGACACTACTGCATCAAAGATGATGGCGACAAGGTTGAACCGGCGCTTAAAGCCGCTGGACACTGGTAGATCCCAGAAACTTGCTGGGCCACTGCCGCGCACAGGGTTTGGATGCGCGCGCGTTAGGTTATCAGCCCCAACGGATCAGCGGGTATGCAATTTGCCGGGTCTGCTCATACGTTAGGGATCCCATGGTAATAATGCCAAAGAAATAATGCGCCGGCCGTGCGGTAGGGCTGCCAATGCTGAGTCATTACGCGCGCTTCTTTTGGCGTTGGTTTGATCTCCAAGCCTTTTAGACGTCCCAGTGCGATTTGTAAGGCCAGGTCGCCGGCAGGGAAAATGTCGTGTCGCCCTAGTGAAAACATACAGTAAATTTCTGCGCTCCAAGCCCCAAAGCCGCGCAAGCGGGTGATGTGTTCTATGACTTGGGCGTCCTCTAAGCTGCTCAGTTGGTCAATCGAGAGTGCCCCGGTTTGCGAAGCCAGGGCTAAGCCGCGGGCGTACTCAATTTTTCGCGTTGATAATCCCGCCGCACGCAGTGCCGCATCGGTCACTTGATCGAGACCTTCTGGGGTGAGGCTGGGTAGTGTTGCGCGCACTCGATTCATGATGGTGTTGGCGGCAGCCGTTGAGATCTGCTGACTTACAATCGTGCTTAAAAAGGTTTCGAAGCCCTCAGGACGTTGCCTTGGAGCGGGCGCGCCGTAACGATCAATGGCCTGGGCCAAATCTGAATCTAATTTGGCAAGCTGCTTGAGGTGGTGTGTTAATTTTTTTTGATCCACAGACTCTACGCTCTTAACACTTGAGGACTAACTTAACTGCTCGATAAATGATGTGCGAATAAAGTAGCGGTGAGATCTTCGGCAGTTTGTTCTTACAATGGGTCGCATCGTTATAGCCAATTGTTCTATACTTATAACCTTTTTATTATCGAGTTTGCCTGTGCAGAAGCAAATATTGCCATTTTACCATGCGTCGACCAACAGCTGGAGTTACATCTTGGCTGACCCGGCCCGTAAAGTGTGCGCGATCATCGACCCAGTCTTGGATTTTGAGCCGGGGGCTGGCACGGTTCAGCACGATTTTATTACCCTCATGCTTAATGCTGCGGCCGAGGCGGATTTACAGGTGGCGTGGGTTTTAGAAACCCACATCCACGCCGATCATGTGTCTGCCGCTGATTTCGTACGAGAGCAAACCGGCGCGCAAATCGGAATTGGCCGTGGGGTCGAGCAGGTGAGCGCGTTATTCAAGCCGATCTTTAATTTAGGGGATCAGCATCCCAGTGTTCGTGTCGCTTTTGACCGTCTGTTCGAGCCTGGTGAAACCCTGTTCGTGGGCGAGCTTGCCGTTACGGTGCTGGCGACGCCGGGTCACACGCCGGCTTGCGTCGCCTATCAGGTCGAGGACGCCGTTTTTGTCGGAGATACCCTGTTTATGCCGGATTACGGCACCGCGCGGGCGGACTTTCCGGGCGGGGACGCGCAGCGGTTGTTCGAGTCGATTACTCAGCTGTTGTCGCTACCCGATACCACCGTGCTCTACTTGTGCCACGACTACCCAACAGCCGATCGTACGGCGCCTTGTCATGAGGTGACGGTTGCCGATCAACGCTTGAACCGACAACTTTTGGATCGCGACGCGGCGGCATTTGTCGCCTTTCGGCAACATCGGGATGCGCAGTTAAGCGCGCCCCGGTTGCTGTATCCTGCGATTCAAATCAACTTGGCAGCGGGTCGGTTGCCTAACCCGGAAGACAACGGCCAGCGTTATCTGAAGTTGCCAATTAGAGAAACAGTCTAATGGATTTAACGATTTTGATTCCCTGCGCCCTGGCTGTGGGATTAACCATGGGGCTATTGGGTTCGGGTGGTTCGATTTTGACCGTGCCGATCTTAGTATATTTGATGGCTCTGGATGAAAAAGTAGCGATTGCCAGTTCGCTTGCGATCGTTGGTGGGGTAGCGGCTCTCACCACGGTGCTGAACATCCGAGATCGATCGATTAACTGGCGAACCGCGATCTGGTTTGGGGTGCCGGGCGTGTTCGGCACCTATCTGGGCGCGGCGCTATCGCAGTTTGCTTCGGGGCAGGTTCAGCTCGTGGTTTTCGCGGTGGTGATGTTGTTGTCTGCCTTTTTCATGTTTTGGCCGCCAAAATTTAAACCCGTATCGGGTGATCAAAAGCGCCTGGCTATCGTTTCGGAAGGGTTGTTAATTGGCGCGCTTACGGGGTTTGTTGGAGTGGGTGGCGGCTTTATGATCGTGCCAGCACTAGTCTTGTTGGGCGGTTTATCGATGACCACCGCGGCGGCGACCAGTCTTGTGATCATTGCTGTCAAATCGGCAGCGGGCCTTGTCAAATACCTAGAATTGATGGAAGGTTCTGGATTGGGCTTAGACTGGAATCTCATCTTGATCTTTATTGGGTTTGGGATGTTGGGCAGCTTTTTGGGTAGAGTTCTGGGACGGGTTATTGAACAACGTAGGGCTGAGCAGGTTTTTTCAATTTTTTTAGTGGCTATCGCGGGCTGGATCTTAGTCCAATCTTTGTGAGGCGAGGCGATTAAATGAATCAAAAAGCGACTATACTTACGTTTGTAATGGTGGTTGGGGTGGGGTTTTTTTTGGCCAATACGGGCCAGAATTTTATTTATTCAAATTTGGAAGATAGTCATATGAATGACATAGCAGGTCGCGTTTCAGTGGGACCACAAATTCAGCTAGCCGATTTGGCCGTGTTGAAGGCGCAGGGTATTGAAGTCGTGATTAACAACCGGCCAGATGGTGAGGTGGCTGATCAGCCTAGTCATGAGGCGATGGCTGAGGCTTCGGCCGCACTGGGTTTGAGCTACTACTTTATTCCAGTCTCGCCAAGAGGCTTAACGCAAGAAAATGTTGATGACATGCAAGCGGCGCTTGTTGCGACTTCTGGGCCGGTTTTTGCGTACTGTCGCTCTGGCAACCGTTCTGGCATCTTATTGCAAGCGGCGACCCAAGGCGGGTCTTAATCGCTACCTGAGGCCGCGACGGCTCTGGTAAGCAAGGGCTCCAGCGAGAAGGGCTTTCGGGTAAGAGGTCTTCGCTGAGTGTTCAAAACGTGTACTGCTGCCGGAACACGGATCAATACGCGGCGCAGAAATGCGCTTGTGAGCATCCTGAAATCAGGCGTGAACAAGGAGTCGGTCAGCAAATTATTAGACTCATTAGGCGGTTATTACGCCCTTGTGACCTAAGGCCGTGAAGCGGTTCGTTCAAGCCTGAACGGCTCAACAGACGGTGCTCCGCCGCGCCGACAGCGCGTGTGCTCGCAGCGCTTTCTGCCTGCAGATGCCGGCCAAGGCGCTAGATGGGCGGCGGCGCAACCCACGCGCACAGAACCCGAAAACCCTGATATGCTTGGCCGCAACGATTTAACCAGCATTCGAAAGCGAGGCACATTATGAGCGAGTCTACCTATATTCCACCAAAGGTTTGGACCTGGGAAAAAGGTAATGGCGGGCGGTTTGCCAATATTAACCGGCCGGTATCCGGCGCGACCCACGAGCAGGTGCTGCCACAGGGCGAGCATTCACTACAGCTACATTCTTTGGCGACCCCCAATGGCGTTAAGGTCACTGTCATGCTGGAGGAACTGCTCGAGTTGGGTCGGCCTGCAGACTACGATGCGTATCCCATTAATATTGGCGAGGGCCAACAGTTTGGGAGCGGCTTCGTTGATATTAACCCTAACTCTAAGATTCCCGCATTGCTCGACCGCAGCACCAATCCCGGCACCCGAATTTTTGAATCGGGTGCGATCTTGCTTTACCTCGCCGAAAAATTTGATGCCTTTGTGCCCAAAGACCCCAGTGTTCGGGCGGAATGTTATTCCTGGCTCATGTGGCAGATGGGGAGTGCGCCATACTTGGGCGGCGGGTTTGGTCATTTTTACGCCTACGCGCCTGAAAAATGGCAATACCCGATCGACCGTTTTGCGATGGAGGTAAAGAGGCAATTAGATGTTCTGGATAAAACCCTCGCTGAGCGCACCTATTTATGCGGTGATGAATATACCATCGCGGATATGGCCAACTACGCGTGGTACGGCGCGTTGGTGCTGCACAATATTTATGAGGCAGCGGAGTTCTTAGAGGTTTCGTCTTATGAGCACGTCGTTCGCTGGGCGACGGCCATCGAAGCTCGGCCAGCGGTTGCCAGAGGTCGTCGAGTGAATCGAGCCTGGGGCCCAGAAGCCGAACGGGTGCCGGAACGCCATTCCGCTGCAGACTTTAAATAAGCCCAACCCCGTCCCAGCTGCCGCCGTGATACCAGCGTTGGGGGTGTGTCTGCCAAGGGGCTGGGACGAAGGCGCTTCGCACTATTCGACGGCTTTGGCCTTCGATACTGCCGATAAAAAAGCGCGGGGGTCGGCCCGCAGCGTGGTCAGTGCCTGTTGGGTTTGAATCCGAACGAACTGGATGTGAGCCCAGCTTGGGTCGACCATCATCGCCTGATACCGCCGGCGGATTGGGCCGAGGCTGGTAATCGCCCACAGCAGAATAGAGTCCCGGCTAAACAGGGCCTTGCGCAAGGTTTCACGGTTACCGGCCCAGAGTACCTCTGCCTTGAGGGATCTCCTTAGGGTTCGCTTCAACACTTGAAGTAGGATCCGCCAAGCCGGTAGGTCGAGCCAGATCACCACCTCAACGTTGGCCCACTTGATGGGTCGGGTTCGGTCATAATTGCCATCTAATACCCAGCCGGGCGCGGACAGGGCGCTCGTGATGTGCTCAAAAAACTCGGGGTCCGGGGCAGGAGTCCAGTTGGGCTGCCAGAACAACGCGTCGAGTTCTATATAAGGCAGGGCGAGCGCCCGTGCCAGGTGCTGGCCAAGGGTTGATTTACCGCTACCACTACTTCCGACGACATTAATTTTCAAGGCAACCCTTATTGGCTCTTTAGACCGCGTTAAGGCTCCCAATGCTAGCAATGCAGGCTTGTGCGGCCTCAATCCCCTTCGTTACAAAGTGGGCTTTGAAGAATTCGGGTTGGCCTTGACCTAAGAAATCCTGCGGGGTGAGTACCGCTGAGAACAGCGGAACGCCGGTTTCCATTTGCACGTTCATGAGGCCGCTGATGACGGCGGACGCAACAAACTCGTGTCGGTAGATGCCGCCATCCACGACAAGGCCGGCTGCTACAATGGCGGCATAAGTGCCGCTGAGGGCCTCCAGTTTTGCACGCAACGGAATCTCGAAGGCACCAGGCACCTCAATCAGATCAACAGAACGAGAGTCGATGCGTCCTTGTTCCGCAAGGAAGGCGTCCCGCAATTCGTCGACGATGTCGCGATGCCAGCAAGATTGGATGAATGCAATGCGGGGTCTAGCCGCGGTTTCGTTGAAATTAGGTCGAAAAGTTGTCATCTGTTGTTTGCCTTTTACGCATGGTTTAACAACAGGGCAAACGAGGGGCTTCGTGCAAATTGCTGCGTCGCGG
>JABGTE010000153.1 GCA_018647445.1 Gammaproteobacteria bacterium | reverse complement strand
CTTGCTAATTTGTGCCGCTGGCTGGGTGAGCAGGCTGAAGCGCTGGGCGTTAATATTTTTCCTGGCTTTGCCGCCAGCGAAGTGCTGTATCACGAGGACGGTTCGATCAAGGGAATCGCAACAGGCGATATGGGCGTTGATGCCTCTGGTGCGCAAAAAGCGAGCTTCACGCCAGGTTATGAACTGCATGCAAAGTACACGCTTTTCGCGGAAGGCTGTCGGGGTCATCTCGGCAAGCAACTGATTGCGAAGTTCGATCTCGCGGCGGACAGCGACACTCAACATTATGGTCTTGGCTTTAAAGAGGTATGGGATGTCGACCCCAGCAAGCATCAACCTGGAAAGGTTGTCCACACCGTTGGCTGGCCCCTCGACTTTGGTCCTGGCGGCACCTTGGGTGGTTCCTACCTATATCATCTAGAAAACAATCAGGTCGCCATTGGGCTCATTGTCGACCTGGGTTACAAAAACCCGCACCTGTCACCCTTCGACGAGTTTCAGCGATTCAAACACCACAAGCTGATTCGGCAAACCTTAGAAGGCGGCAAACGTATCGCCTACGGCGCAAGAGCAGTCGCCAAAGGCGGCTATCAAGCGCTGCCAAAGCTTACGATGCCAGGCGGATTACTGCTGGGTGATGACGCTGGGTTTTTAAATAACCTAAAGCAGAAAGGCACGCACACCGCGATGAAGTCCGGCATGCTAGCCGCTGAGGCCGTGTTTGAAGCACTCTCAAACGGTTCCGAAGGCCGAGAAGAGCTGACCCGCTATACCGCCCTTTATCAGGCGTCTTGGCTCCATGATGAACTTTATCAAGCTCGTAACATCATGCCCGCACAACACAAGTTCGGTATGTTCATGGGCGCTATGTTTGCCTGGGTAGATCAATATATTTTTCGTGGCAAGCTACCCTTTACCTTCAAGGATCCGGAACCAGACCACGCCAAGCTCAAGTTGCAGTCCGATTGCGCAAAGCCCGACTATCCGAAGCCCGACGGCAAACTCAGCTTTGATAAATTAAGCAGTGTATTTTTGACCAATACCTATCATGAGGAAGATCAGCCTTGTCACCTCACTTTGAAAGATGCCAGCATTCCGATTGCCGTCAATCTGCCTAAATTTGATGAGCCGGCACAACGCTATTGCCCTGCTGGGGTTTATGAAATCGTTGAGGAAAGCACAGGCCCGCGTTTCCAAATCAATGCGCAAAACTGCATCCATTGCAAAACCTGCGATATCAAAGATCCCGCACAAAACATCAACTGGGTCGTGCCTGAGGGAACTGGCGGACCGAATTACGGCAACATGTAACGGTTATAGGGCCTTGGGCAGAATCGATTTTTTGCTTGAGGCCTTGACGCGATAGTGGCGCCTCTTGTTCAGGCGCCATTACTGTGTAACGCGATTAGCCTTTAAGCTTCGGGCATCAAACATCACTATCTGTAAACCCTTCGTCCAGCTCCGGCACGGCATAAAAAAGGCCGCCGCTCCACACCCCTAGTGATGCGTCATCTGCTTCGCCTACTTCAACCAAACGCTCCATGCAATCGTAGTAACTAGGCCTGTTGAATTTTGCGAGCAGACCGTCGCGCACTTCAACATAAGGAACCGGCACTTCTGCCCGCCCGTGGAACGTCAAGGGGTGTTCAGCGCCAATCTCTATCTCATCGCCAACATTTGTAATGATGGATAACTGCTGATTTTGGCCTTCCCCTTTTGATAACAATGACACGGCTAGAAACGGGGCATCCTCGACGGTAATCTGGCATGCCTCAGCAGGCGTTATCAAAAAATAATCATCATCGATCCGCCGAAGCACTCCCGCCAGCAAGCGCACTAACCGAGGCCGCTCAATCAGAGCGCCTTCGTGAACCCAATCGCCATTAGCCTTAATACA
Organism: Gammaproteobacteria bacterium; assembly: GCA_018647445.1. Lineage (GTDB taxonomy): Bacteria > Pseudomonadota > Gammaproteobacteria > Pseudomonadales > Azotimanducaceae > UBA9926. The sequence continues at coordinate 22,491 of JABGTE010000153.1, read as the reverse complement.
AAGATCAATCGCATAACGATTTTCTGGTTCCCAAAGGTGCACCGGCGGAGGCCGGCCTTTTGGAACGCGACCCAACTCCGCCATGAGTCCGTAAGGTAACTTCGGGTTCTGACTCAACTTTCAACCTCGCCTTTTTTCTTTGATCGCGCCATCGCAACCTTTTCGCCATTCGGCTCACACTACCCATATTTTTCTAGCCAAACCCTTCCTTCAAGCTGTCCGTCTACGCTCAGCTTGCTGAGACAACCGCGATTGCTTCCGGTCAGAGGGTTGTCCCGTATTACAGGCGACGGCACTGCCGATAGCCGTATCACCCCCGTATACAAAAAGACTTCCCGTTGGTATCCGTTCGTGCAAACCGTGTTGGCAGAGGCTTTTATCCTGCGGCGGTTTTGACGCTTTTACTGCCCGTCAGCTTGCGCCACAACCTCGATTAATTGGGCGAGCGCGCCTGTCATGGAGTCCTTCAAAAAACCTTCAAATTTAATCGGCAGGATGTCCGCCTCCCAAGTAAACTCGCATGCACCATTCGACAATGCCGATAACCGCATTCTGGCCTCATGATGCTCTAGCGGAATTGGTGACTTAGTACATTGATACGTCAATTCAAAGGCCTTGGGATCGCAAAGTATAATTTTTTCCTGAATCTCACCCGCCCCTGGCAGGTCCAGCGTTCGGACATCGCCTTCCAGCACGCACTGCTTGACCCCTGGCACCCAATCAACACGGTCCACCTGGCCAATGACCCCCCAAACGATATCAACCGACACGTTAAAGGTATGATTAAAACGCAACATAAACACTCCAAATATTAGGGATCAATTTCGATATAACACCAACCAATTTCAGGTCGATTCGCTTTTAACTCGACCTCTATTTCATTAATCATATGTGCCGCTTCATCAACCGTTAAATTGGCATCTAGCTTAATTTTAGCGGCCAACAACACTTTTGGTCCCATGTGCAACGTGACCATATTAAACAATCGCGCAACACCCTGCTTTTCAGCAATGATGGATTCTGCCAACAGCCGTAAGGCGGGCTCTGCTGACCGGCCGACTAAAAGCCCCTGAAGCCTGATAACCAACCCAACCGCGACAATAATTAACAGAACGCCAATCACGATGGACCCAAAAGCATCATAGAGCGGCTCGCCCGTGACCATAACCAGTGACAACGCAAAGAAAGCAAATATCAGCCCCAGCATTGCCGCAAAATCCTCCCCCAACACCACAACAATTTCGGCATTGCGCGTGGTCTTCAGCCAGGAAAAAAACGACTGCTCGCCCGCCATTTTTTTTGCCTCAAGATAAGCGCCATAAAAACTCAGGCCTTCCAGAATGATTGCGCCACCCAAAACGGACAACCCAATCCAGATGCCTGTCACGGGCTCGGGATTGTTGTACTTATGCCAGCCCTCAAAAATAGAATACACGCCCCCTAAACTGAACAGGATCAAGGCCACCACGAAACTCCAGAAATAGGTCAGTTTTCCGTACCCTAAAGGATGCTCTTCATCCGCAGGTTTTTCGCTGCCCTTCAAACCCACAAACAACAACACCTGATTGCACGTGTCTGCAAAGGAATGAATTGCTTCCGCCATCAAACTCCCAGAGCCGGTATGCAATGCCGCCGCTAACTTACTCACGGCGATGCCAAAGTTTGCTAAAAACGCATACAAAATAGCCTTTGCCGGCGAGCCCGATTGAGACATACATCCTCCTGATAACGTTGCCGTCATTTCAGTGTAGCATGCCCCAAAGAAGATCATGATCAATCCCAATGGAGGCGCAACCCGACGCGACATGCAATCCAAAGCTTTGCCGAAAAACCAATATGCACTCACGCTTAACAACGATGCCACCGCCCTTATAGTACTAGCCCATGGCAGTGCAACCCACTTGGGCTCAACGCACCTTGCCGCGCTGAGCAGGGCACTCGCGGCTGAGAACGTTGCAACCCTTCGATTCAATTTCAGGTACCGTATGGCGGACCGTGCTTTTCCCGGCAAGCTAAGCGAATCGATAAAGGATTTTTATGACGCGTTTCAAGTCGGTTTAGATGTGGGTTATGGCTTGCCCACGTTTTTAGCAGGGCACAGCTACGGGGGGCGCGTAATGACTCATTTGCTGGTTGATAACTGCCTTGTCGATGCGCCAGCAGCTCAGCAAGCCCAATTAAAAGGTGGCATTGCCTACTCCCTACCGCTACACCCAAAAGCTAAGCCGAGTCTAGATCGCTGGCAACATTTACCAAGCCTCAGACATCCAATGTTAGTGTTTGCTGGCGACAGAGACCCAATGATTAGCCCCCGGATTGCTTCAGAATTTATCGCTCAAAACCCTGGCTGCACGTTCCAGTGGATTCCTGGCGCTGATCATGGTTTGCAGCTCACCAAGAAAGCAACCAACCCACACCAGTCGGTTTACGAGCAGGTTGCCCAGCGAACTCGCGCTTGGATTAGCGCCATCAGCTGAATCCTGCCCGAAGGCACTCTCCCAGTGAGCCGCTTTTAAACACGCCAGTTCGCTTTTTAAAGACAACCCTGCCTCAAGGCATCATAAACCCGGAACGGGGAATCGCTGACAGAAGGTCTCGACTTCTTGTCGAACTGCGGCAATAACCGCTTCATCTTCCGGCGCCTTCAAACACTGAATCATCCAGCTAGCGAGTTGTTCCATATCCTGCGCCTTCATACCCCGCGTGGTTGCTGCCGGCGTGCCCACTCGAATACCGCTCGGACGCAGCGGCGGATTGGGATCATCAGGAATGATTTGTTTGTTGGTTGTAATCTGGACGCGATCGAGCACTTCTTCAGCAACTCGGCCATCTAAACCAAACGATGCCATGGTGTCCAACACCATCATGTGGTTGTCCGTACCCCCTGTCACCAAGGACACACCGCCTGCCATCAATGCGTTCGACAGGGTCTTAGCATTGACCAGAACCTGCTGGGCATAGTCCTGAAATTCTTGCGTTTGCGCTTTTAGCAGCGTCACCGCGATGCCCGCAACCGCGTTCATATGGGGCCCGCCCTGCAAGCCAGGAAAGACCGACTTGTCGAGCGCTTTTGCAAACGGTTTGCGACAAAGCACCATACCGCCGCGAGGTCCCCGGAGGGATTTATGCGTGGTCGTCGTCACGATATCAAAACCAAAATCGAATGGATTGGCCATTGCTCGGCCCGCAACCAGACCGCCAAAGTGCGAGGCATCGGTCATCGTGATCGCGCCAACCTCATCGGCGATGGTCTTAAATGCCGCGTAGTCAATATCCCGTGGATAGGAAGTGTAACCGCAGAGCATCATCTTAGGCTTGGTGCGCAAAGCATCCGCCCGCACTTGGTCAAAGTCTATCGAACCATCGACAGGATCGGTGACATAACGAACAAAGTTAAACAAACTCCCCATATGCGACACCGGCGCACCGTGCGTCAAGTGTCCGCCGTGAGACAAATCCATGGCCATAATCGTATCGCCTGGCGTGAGTAACCCCAGGTAGACGGCTTGATTCATCGCTGATCCAGACAGCGGCTGAACATTGGCATGATCACAACCGAAAACAGTCTTGGCGCGATCTCTCGCTAAATTCTCAATTTGGTCTGTATAGGTCTGCCCACCGTAATAGCGCCGACCAGGATAGCCCTCAGAATATTTATTGGTAAAAACGCTACCCAGCACACTCAGCACTTCTGGAAACGTGTAATTCTCTGACGGAATCAGCTCGATGCCATTCCGCTCTCTTTCTTCTTCGCCCAACAACGCCGCATAAACAGCTGGGTCATTGGTTTCAAGTTCTTTCATATTGCTCAGCAACGCCGCGGCTTGCTGATCGATATTATTCAAAGTCATGGGCAGTATCCTATCAAGGTGGGGTTGAGCGCCCAGGCGAACGGCTTTAATCCACTAACCCGATCAGCGAAGGATCGCAAAATCCGCACCCAGTGCACACTTTGTTCAATCCGCTTTTGTTCTTTTGCCGCTTTGCGACCGAAGTGCAATGCATCTCATCGAGTACGTGGCGCACACTTCCCGGTGGTAATCCACCTTCCATCGCCAGTCATGTACTTTCTGATTATAGCCCGTTGCAATCCAAAATTGAACGCAGGAGCGCATCGATCGGTCTGCAAATTAAGCTGCGCGTGCAAAAAATGATCGCTAGATCAAAAACTAGCGCTCACTTATGTTAGCTTTATGGACGCCATAGCGTTCATTGCGTACTGTTAACCTAGGGCGTTCTCCAGCGATTGCTGGCTTTGGCACTCACTAGCGCTGCTAGAAACGGTACGCGCATTTCTTACGCGCGTATCTTCAAAATAGGTATCTCCAAATTACGACGGGAAACAGCTATGAATTTTGTACAACGATTGCGACTTAGGACTTTGGTGATCGCCGTCTTGTTATCCGGGCCCTCACTTTATGCTGATGACCTCGATACCCGAGTCGCAAACGTTCTTAAAACGACCCCTTTGATTGATGGCCATAACGACATGCCTTGGCAATATCACCGCCGAGTCAGTAATCATTTATCACAACTTGATTTGGCTTCAGACCTGACCCAGATCGATAACCCTACCCACACAGATCTCCCCAGACTTCGACGCGGCATGGTCGGAGGGCTCTTCTGGTCGGTTTATGTTCCTATCGAAGGGTACGGGGGCAAGCCCCAAGCCGTTCAAGCTGTTATGGATCAAATTGATTTGGTTAAGCGCCTGATCAATCACCATGACCATGATTTACAACTCGCGCTTGATGCCAGCAGCATTCGCAAGATTCATGCAACAGGAAAAATTGCTTCGCTCATTGGCATGGAAGGCGGGCATTCGATCAATAACTCATTGGCCAGTCTTAGACAACTTTATGATCTTGGCGCCCGATACATGACGTTAACCCACTCGAAGGGCCTGCTGTGGGCCGATTCGGCAACGGATACCACGCGTCATGATGGCCTAACGTCATTCGGAGAGCTGGTCGTCCTTGAGATGAACCGCCTCGGAATGATGGTCGATCTCTCTCACGTATCCTTCGACACGATGCGAGATGCGCTGAGGGTAAGCCGATCGCCCGTAATTTTTTCGCACTCTTCCGCTTATGCCGTCACCCAACACGCGCGCAACGTTCCTGATGATGTCTTAGCGCTTGTCGGCAAAAAACGAGGGATAGTGATGGTGAATTATCTAACCTCCTACGTCTCCGAACCGATGCGGTTGCACCGGGCTGCCTTGGAAGATCATCAGGAGATGCTCAACCGGAACTATGAGCGAGAGGCGGCACGCGAGCTCATGGCGCAATGGTCAGCGCTTCATCCAGCACCTGAGGTCACCTTGTTTGATGTCGCCGATCACATTGATCACATTAAATCGGTCGCGGGGATCGCGGCTATTGGCTTAGGCGCAGACTTTGACGGCATGCCACCCGGGCCCGTCGGTCTTGAGGACGTCTCGACCTACCCCGCATTGCTAAAAGAGTTGTTAATTCGAGGTTACAGTGACCAAGATATTGCAAAAATTGCAGGCGAAAATTTATTGAGGGTGATGACCGACGTTGAGGCCGTTGCCGCGCGCCTGCAGACGCTAGAGGCGCCAAGGGATGATTTGCTGCATGAGGTCGGTCTACTGAACTCAGCCCAAAAAGCTCAATAGTCCGTCCAAAGCGCTTCATTCTCATCGGTTAATGAAACCTGGCAGTCTTCTCCGACGCCCGATTCAACGCAAACCACCATTGGCTGGCAGCATACCTCGCAATCCTCAACATATTGTTGATAACCCGCCGTTTCATCGATCAATAATCGAATCCGGGCGCCGCAGTAAGGACAGCTGAGCTTATGGGGTGTAAGTTGCATAACGTCTTTTAAGTTCCGGCGCACCGACCTGATTAATGATGTGTAAGACTGGCTATCCCATGATCAATTTGCTGGCTATTAAGCAATAGTGGACCCAATCGGTCCAAATCAACATTGCCACCGGTCAGGATAATACCCACTCGCTTACCAACAAAAACGCAACGATGCCGCATCACCACCGATAAGGCAACTGCGCTACTTGGCTCAACCCACTGTTTGGTAAACTGCCAAATTAATTGCATCGCGAAGATAGTGTCAGCATCAGGTGCCGTTAGAATATCCGTCACACCGCGTTTAATTATTTCAAAATTTAAAACGCCCAACGTCGTCTGTAGGCCGTCGCAGATGGTATTCGGGGTGTGCGCTAAAACGCGCTCACCGGTTGCAAAGGATCTAGCAGCATCACTCGCGCCTTCGGGTTCGGCGCCATAAACCAACGGGCGATCTTGCACCAAACAGCAACCGGCCAGTAAGCCACCACCGCCGACGGGCACAACCACCGCATCGAGCTTTGGAGTCTGACCTTTAAACTCGAGAAGCGCCGTGCCTTGGCCTGCAATGATCAACGGCGCATCAAAGGGCGGCACGTACAGAGCACCGGTACTGTCTGCAACTGCCTTCAGGATCTTTTCTCTCTCCTCCAGGCTATTATCACACTCAGTTAAATGCCCTCCAAAATAGCCAACAAGACGTCGTTTGATCGGACTTGCATTCTTGGGCATGACGATGTGGGCCGCAACACCGCGAGCGCGAGCGGCCCGTGCGAGCGCTGCGCCATGATTGCCGGAAGAGTGCGTACACACGCCGCTCGCGAGTTCAGATCCGGGTTGAGCATAGACCATATTGGTTGCCCCACGCGCCTTAAAGGCGCCACCTAACTGCAAATGCTCACCTTTAAAGATCACGTCACAGCCCAACAATTGGTTCAGCGCTTGGCTGCTAAACACGGGCGTCTCATGCACTAAGGACTTGATCCTAGAATATGCAGCCTGAACATCGGCTTCCTCTAATTGCAGCATAACCCCCTCAGACGCACCTCTATAATCTTGATCGCGGATCACGATCCGAGATGACGTCGAATCCGCCAAGGTCGGCGCCCCTTAAAATGGCTAGCGCTGGGCCACTTTAGACCAGCTATCTCGAAGCCCTACAATTTCGTTGTAACAAACCGAGCCTTCAGCTTCCGCGGCTTCATCGAGAATAAAATAGCCCTCTCGCTCAAACTGAAATCGGGTGTCATGAGGCTGCATTTTAAGACTCACTTCTGCGAACCCTTGAAACACACTGCGAGAGTTCGGATTAATCAAATCCCGATAGTCACCGTCAACCGCATCTGGAAATGGTACCGAGAACAAGGGTTCAAAACGATGAAAAACAACTGGCTGATTCTCCGTGGCCGAAACCCAGTGGATCACGCCACGAATTTTTCGATCGGGCGGGTTAACACCCAAGGTCTCGGGATCATAAACCCCATGAATTTCACAGATTTCGCCTTGATCTCCCATCACCACAGACTCCGCTTTGATCACGTAGCCACCGCGCAATCTCACCTCGTCCTGCAAAACCAACCGCTTATATTTTCGGTTGGCTTCCATCTGAAAGTCCGCTCGATCAATAAAAATTTCTCGTGTAAAAGGAACTGCGCGCTTTCCCATGTCCGGGTCTTTTGGATGATTTTGCACCGAGAGCCAAATGGTTTCCGATTCGGGTAAATTGGTAATGACGACTTTTAAGGGATCAAGCACCGCCATGGCTCTGGGCGCGGTGGGCTCCAATGCTTCCCGCACACAACTTTCTAACAATGCCAGCTCAACATTATTATCACTTTTTGTAATGCCAATCCTTCGACAAAAATCTCGAATGGCTTCCGGCGGATAGCCTCGACGGCGCATGCCGGCAATCGTTGGCATCCTTGGATCATTCCAACCTTCAACCAGATTTTCATCGACCAGTTGTTTCAGCTTGCGTTTACTGGTGACTGTATATTGCAGATTCAATCGAGAAAACTCGATCTGCTGCGGACGACCTGGTACCTCTAACTGCGCCAAAACCCAGTCATACAAAGGGCGGTGGTCTTCGAACCCCGTATCGCACAAGGAATGGGTAATCTCTTCGATAGCATCCGAGATACAGTGTGTGTAATCGTACAATGGATAAATGCACCATTGATCTGCAGTCTCGTGATGCGTCACGTGACGGATCCGGTAGATACTTGGATCTCGCAAATTCATATTGCCCGACGCCATATCAATTTTTAGCCGCACAACATGTGCCCCATCTGGAAATTCACCGGCGCGCATTCTGGCAAAGAGATCTAGATTCTCCGCAACAGACCGATCCCGATAGGGACTATTACGACCGGGTTCAGTGAGCGTGCCGCGATACGAGCGAATGCTGTCGGCATCGAGCGAATCTACATAGGCCTTATCATCCCGAATCAGCTGTACGGCATACTCGTACAACACTTCAAAATAATCCGAAGCATTTTTTTGTTCCGCCCAGGCAAACCCCAACCAGGTAATGTCCTCGCGCATGGCGTGCGTGAAGGCAACATCCTCTTTGATCGGGTTCGTGTCATCAAACCGAAGGTTTGTAGAACCCTTAAAATCCTTCGCCAGACCAAAATTTAGGCAAATGGCTTTAGCGTGCCCAATATGGAGAAAGCCATTGGGCTCTGGTGGGAAACGCGTCTTGACCCGTCCGCCATGCTTACCACTGGCTTGATCGCCCTCGATAATGGTCGAGATAAAATTTGCGGGATACCGCTCAGAATCATTTAACATAGTTCACCTAAACCAGCAGCGCTGCCAAACAGCTTATCGCAACCATTATAACCAGAATTCGGCGCAACACAGTCTCGCTTAACCGAATCGTTACACGCACGCTCAACCAAGCACCCAGAATTGAACCCAATGCAAGCACCCCGCCAGTTAGCCAAAGGACTTGGCCTTGCGCGGCAAAAATCAGCAGCGCAACCCCGCTAAAAACACCCGTGCAGACCAACTTTAGGGCATTAGAACGGACCATATCGTACCGCAACACGCCTGAGAGAACCGCCACCAAAATAAAGCCAACCCCAGCTTGAATAAAGCCACCATACAAGCCGGCGCCAAACAGACTCAGCCATGCAGCAAGCCCCAACGTTTGACTCACCGAGCTTTTCAGGTGGGTCTGCGTTGCGGCTGTTTTAGGCAAAAGCAGTGAAAGCGCCACCATCACCATCACCACCAGCAAGATGGGCTTCAACCAAACATTCGGTAAGACCGAGGCGCAAAGTGCACCCACCGCGGCACCCAAAATCGTCGGGAGCAACACACTGGCGAGTGCGGATCGATCTAGCTGACCGGCTTGATCAAACCCTTTTGCCCCAGTGATCGATTGCGCCAACACCGCAACCCGATTGGTACCATTGGCAATATCAGCCGGAATCCCCAACATCATCAGCGCTGGCAAGGTCAACATTGAGCCGCCACCCGCCAAGGTGTTGATAAAGCCGCTGAGCATCCCAACCGTTACCAGCAGTCCAATCTCAATCAGTGTCACGGCGCCTGCACCTCTGTCGCTGCCAATGGGCGATCCAGAGACACTTCGAAGACCGCCCCAGCTTCGTTCACAACCCATAGTCTTTGATCGTCTAACCAAGTGACGGCCTCGACCTGCCCCATGGCATAGGGCGTTAAGGTGAGGGTTTGATGAGGCTCTGACAACCACGCGTCACCGCTACTTGGTCTTGGAAACAGCCACAAATCACGATGCCCGAGAACCGCAAGGCGCGCACCGTTGGGCGACAGCGCAGCGCCGGTCACCATAAACAACGTTGATAGACTATCCACCCGTTCCAGTTCATTCGGTCGGGCAGACCCGGCATCGGTTAATCGATATAAATCACCCCCGGGTTCAAAGGTCCCGATACGGCCAGCAACTCTATGCTTCGTAATCAGATACAACTGTCCAGCATCAACGAAGAGGGCTTCGCTATCGTAATGCCAGTTTTCGGCTGGAAATAATTGCTGATCCGGATACGCAATGGGGATATAGCTGGTCGCTCGCGTTTTCTCGATCACTCTCGGATTAAATTGCGGGACCTTATACACGCCAAGATCGCGTCGGGCATTACCGTTGTTACCCGTATCAGCGATGTAAAGCCAATCCGCATCCGAGGCAATATCTTCCCAGTCATAATGCGCCGCCAGCTCAATCGCATAACCGGGCCAAGGACTGCGCCCTGCCCGAGGCTGTTGGCCGTGAAAGGGCAAGAATTCAGGATAGATCACGTCACCTTGTCGGTTAATGGCAAAGACCCGAGCATCATCACCACTATCATTGTGCACCCAAAACACATCCTCAAAGCGTTGACTACGGGAAATACCACTTACTTCCTGCAAGGCTGGATAGTCGATTTTAAATTTCGGAATCACCTGCCAGGCCGACTCTTGGCCGGCTAACAGGTCAAAGCTTGCGCCGCAGCAAAAACCGAGTATCCCTACCATGTATTTCTGAATCACGTCCCATTCCTTTCACGTTGATCAAGATTTCTAAACCACATTCGAACCTTAATTTAATGATTTTTTAGCCGCCAAAGATATGCGTTTAGCACCCTATCGCAATCAAGGCACCCTCAACAAAGCGACCTTGAGCACCGAAGCGCCATTCTAACGGGCCAAGAACGGGCTCAGGCGGTACTGAAAACCTTGACAGCGCCGCCAAAGTCGAAAAATTCAACTCTGCCACGTCGGTTGCCCTCGAACACGAGTGACAAGCGGTTGCATATCCTTTTAACTAAGATGTACCGATAAGGCGTTCCTGAAAGCGCTCAAAAACTCACAGGCCTTAACCTACGGGTGGGTCATCAAAAACTCTGAGCCTAGATTAAATGACTAAAAAAGTAGCCCTCGTTGGCCTATTTCTAGAAAGCAACCGTTATGCCCAGGTTGTTCAGGCACAACAGTTCAGAGTGATGCGGAGAGAGCAGATTACGACCGATGCACGATCAGCATCGCCAATCCTGTTAAAAGAAGGCCAGGGCTTTTTCCAACAAATGGACTCAAACGGCCCTTGGTGTCCAATCCCGATTAGCATAGTACTCGGTGGGGCGGGTGGCCCGGCAGAACATTCCTTTATCATTGACGAAATTTTAAACATTGAGCGCCAACTCAGTGCGGCGTCAGCACTTGATGGGGTTTACATCCTCAATCATGGCGCTATGACAACAACCGATGAAGAAGACCCTGACGGTCTGCTGTATCGGGCCATTCGTCGCGCAGTAGGCCCTCATGTACCCGTGGTCGCAACCGTCGATTTACATGCCAATATTTCACAGCGAATGGTCGATCATGCGGATGTCATCGTTGCCTACCGCACAGATCCGCATGTCGATCAATTTGATCGTGGTCGGGAAGCTGCGAACATTATGAGCGAAATGTGGGCTGGGATGCGTCCAGTTGTCAGCAACCTGCGCCTACCGCTGGTGCCACCCAACGTGAGTCTATTGACGGCGCATGGGCCCTACGGAGACCTCATTAACTTCGGACAAAGTCAGCTAGGCACTGAGATCCTGAACGTCTCAGTTGTTGCCGGTTTTGCATTCAGCGATACCTCAGAAAATGGTTTGCATATAATCGTGACAGCAAGACAAGACAGGCTTCGAGCCGAACAACTGTGTCATGAAATCGCGCGGATGGCATGGTCAATGCGGGCACGCTTTATGTGGGATCTCATGCCAATTGCTGACGCCGTGAGCCGAGCCCAGCAAACGGGCGCGCAACCGGATTTACCAGCACTGTTACTGGCTGATCTAGGCGACAATGTCGGTGCCGGCGGGCCCGGTAACACGCTCTGGTTGCTTGAGGCGCTCCACAGAGCCAAAACCGAAGGCGTAGTAATCGGGAGCTTTTTCGACCCTACTTTGGCGATGCTGGCGGTAGATGCAGGCGCCGGATCAAGAATCGACGCCCGCTTTCAAGGAGACAATTGGGAAGGCACCTCGCCGGTTTACTCAGTTAATGCGGTTTTAGTGCAAGCAACGCACCCTGGAATATTTTATATTTCCAGAGGCCCACTGACGGGTATGCGAGTGAATGCGGGCCCTATGAGCCTCCTGGACCTAGACGGCCTAAAGGTTTTAGTCACCAGTCGCCGCCCGATCGTCTGGCCAGATCCAACGCTATTGTCAGAATTAGGTGTTGACGTTCGCTTGATTCGGACCTTGGTTTTAAAATGCCGGTCGAACTATCGGGCAGTATTCGACCCATATTTTGCGCCGGATCAAATGATCGAAGTGGATACCCCAGGTCGGACTTCACCCGTGCTGACGCGCCATCAATGGCAACGCCTACCCCGACCGGCCTACCCGCTTGACTTAGATTGTGAGTGGCTGGACGAACCAGACAGCTCGGGCCACGAAGGATGAGGCCGTCCTACGCAATCACAAACAGGGGCCATTCCGCAAAAAAAATCATCACGCGGTTTACGTGACTGCCTTAATCAGGTGGCTCGTAATCGTGTGGGACGCACCAGCCGGGTTCCGGAAGTACCCCTTACGCGAACCACTCTGCGCCCAAGGTATTACAGAAAAGTTTTACCGAATGTTTTGGGATATTTAAAAGTAGGCATTTTCTGTCACGGAATGATCCGTCACATCCCGAACTGCTGTCAGCTGTGGCAGAGTCTCAAGCAGAGTCTTTTCAACCCCATCTTTCAAAGTCACATCAACCATACCGCAACCTTGGCACCCGCCGCCAAACTGCAACACCGCGACATTATCTTCAACGATCTCAATAAGACTGACCATACCACCATGGCTTGCGAGGCTCGGATTAATCTGGCTGTGCAGTACATAATTAATCTGGTCTTCCAAAGGACTATCATCCGACACCTTCGGTACCTTCGCATTCGGCGCCTTGATGGTGAGCTGGCCGCCCATTCGATCTTCCGCATAGTCCACGAGTGCCTCTTCTAAGAACGGCTCACTTCTCGCATCGATATAGCCATCGAACTGCTCGTAAGCCACTTTAATATCATCCTCTTGGGCTTCTTCCGGACGACAATAGGCAATACAAGTTTCAGCCATCGGCGTGCCTGGCTCGGTAATAAATACTCTAACCCCTATATCCTTGGCTTCTTGCTTGGCCAAAAGACCCGCTAAGTAGGTTTGAGCTGACTCTGTAATTGTAACCATGATATTTCATCGCCCTTGGGTTCATAAACTGGCCTAGGCCTCGCGCGCGGCCGTCTCCGTCGACCGTATCATACGTCAGCGCCCTTAGATTCGCTAGCGATGTGATCGGCCTACAGCCCCTTCAATCTGCTGGCCAAAGCCCTCATATCAAAGCCCAAGCATTGCGCTCTAAGTCCCGAGTTTTAGAACACATGAATTTTCTTCATGTCAGAGGCGACAATTCTTCAGAAGGCTAATTGGGTGGTTTTGGTAAGCTACGGGCCTCGCCTATTCAGGAAAATTTATGAGGACTTCCGCTGCCACGCCGTCAATTTCCACAATACTTAAAGAACGTATCCTCATCATGGATGGTGCCATGGGGACCGCTATTCAAGAATTGAAACTGACAGAGTCCGACTTTCGGGGCGAGCGATTCAAAGACACAGCTGGCGATTTAAAAGGCAACAACGAGCTTCTGACCCTCACTCGACCTGAGATCATCCAAAAAATTCATCTAGACTATCTGCTCGCTGGCGCTGATATCTTGGAGACCAACACGTTCACAGCCAATACGGTCTCCCAAGCCGACTTCGGCACCGAGGACCTTGTATATGAGCTCAACTACGAATCGGTGAAACTGGCAAAAGCCGCCATTGCCGAACTGCAGGTCGCTCACCCCGATCGCGTTTGTTTTGTCGCCGGCGCGATTGGTCCTACAACGCGATCCGCTAGCTTATCGCCGGATGTAAACGATCCAGGGTTTCGGAATATCGATTTTGAAACTTTGGTCACAGATTATGCCCTTGCGATTCAAGCGCTGGATGATGCCGGCGCCGACATTTTACTCATTGAAACGATTTTTGATGTTCTCAATGCAAAAGCCGCAATTTTCGCGGCATTAAGCCACTTTGAAAACACCGGGCGTACCCTGCCAATTATGATCTCGGGCACAATTACCGATGCCAGCGGCCGCTTGCTTTCAGGTCAAACTCCAGAGGCCTTTTGGGCCTCGATCCAGCACGCCAAGCCCTTAAGCGTTGGGTTCAATTGTGCTCTCGGCGCCGATGAACTGCGAACCCACATTAAAGATATTGGTCAATACGCGGACTGCTTCGTCAGCGCTTATCCCAATCGGGGCCTACCGAACGAGTTTGGCGAATATGACGAAACCGTTGAAGCAATGGTCACGGCAATCAGAGGTTATTTAGACGATGGGCTAGTCAACATCATTGGCGGCTGCTGTGGTACAACGCCTGAACATATCCGAGCCTTTTCTGAATTGGTCAAAGGCTATGCGCCAAGACGACCAAAACAACCAACCGGACAAACCCTGTTGTCCGGCTTAGAGCCCTTCAAAATTACCGACGATTCACTCTTCGTCAATGTTGGCGAGCGCACGAACGTTACTGGCTCCGCCAAGTTTGCACGCTTAATCAGAGAGGAGGACTACGAGGCCGCGTTGCAGGTCGCGCAAGATCAGGTCAACAATGGCGCGCAGATAATCGATATCAACATGGATGAGGGCATGCTGGATTCCAAGGCTGCAATGGTACGGTTCCTCCACCTCATTGCCTCTGAGCCAGACATTTCTCGGGTTCCGATCATGGTTGACTCCTCGAAGTGGGACATCATCGAAGCGGGACTACAATGCATTCAAGGCAAAAGCGTCGTTAACTCTATCAGTTTGAAGGCTGGCGAAGACGAGTTTCTCATGCAGGCTGGACTCTGCTTGAAATATGGCGCCGCCGTGGTCGTGATGGCGTTCGATGAAACTGGCCAGGCTGATAACCTCGAGCGCAAACAGGCGATCTGCAAGCGAAGCTATGACCTGCTTATTGAGCGACTGAACTTTCCGCCCGCGGACATTATCTTTGACCCAAATGTTTTTGCCGTTGCAACCGGAATTGAAGAACATGCGCTCTACGGCCGTGATTTCATAGATGCTTGCACCTACATCAAAGCTCATTTGCCCCATGCTCGAATTTCAGGCGGAATTAGCAACGTTTCGTTCTCGTTTCGAGGAAACAATCAAGTTCGAGAAGCGATTCATGCCGTCTTTTTGTATCACGCCATTCAGGCAGGCCTCACGATGGGGATTGTCAATGCAGGACAACTTGCGATTTTTGAAGCCGTCCCAAAAGATTTGCGAGATGCCATCGAAGATGTCTTGTTTAATCGGCGTGACGATTCAACCGAACGTCTGATTGATGTTGCGAATCGTTTTTCCGGCGGTAGTAGTAAAGCCCAAGCAGAAGACCTTTCTTGGCGAGAAAACGACGTGAACGAGCGCCTGGCTTACTCACTCGTAAAAGGCATTAACCAATATATTGTCGAGGACACCGAAGACGCACGATTACTTGCCAGCCGCCCTATCGAGGTCATTGAAGGCGCCCTGATGGCCGGCATGAACCGAGTTGGCGATTTGTTTGGCGCCGGAAAAATGTTTTTACCCCAAGTCGTTAAGAGCGCGCGCGTCATGAAGCAGGCGGTTGCCCACCTGATCCCATTCATTGAAGCCGAGAAAACTGGAAAGTCGAAAGCCAAGGGCCGCATTCTGATGGCGACGGTCAAGGGCGACGTGCACGATATCGGCAAAAATATCGTTGGTGTTGTGCTGCAATGCAACAACTACGAAGTAATCGATCTTGGGGTGATGGTCCCCGCGGATAAAATCTTAGCAGAGGCTCGAGCGCACCAAGTCGACATCATCGGGTTATCCGGACTCATTACACCGTCGCTCGATGAAATGGTAAATGTAGCCAGCGAAATGCAACGCCAAGATTTTCAAGTTCCGCTGATGATCGGGGGCGCGACCACTTCCAAAGCGCATACGTCGGTGAAGATTGAACCGTGCTACCAAAACGACATCACAGTTTACGTTACCGATGCATCAAGAGCGGTTGGCATCGCAAGCCGCTTGTTATCCGATAGCGATAAGCCAAACCTCAAAATTGAACTGCGCGACGAATACGACATGATCCGAGAGCGCAACAAACATCGGAATGCGAAATCTAAGCTTTTAAGCTTTGAGCGCGCGCAAGCCAATCATTCAAATTTTTCTTGGACCGACTACACCCCCCCTACACCAGAACACATCAACACTAGTACCGTCGTTGATTTACCCCTGGCAGCCCTAATCGATTACATCGACTGGACACCCTTTTTCATTACCTGGGAGCTGGCTGGAAAATTTCCAAAAATTCTTGAGGATGCCGTTGTGGGAGAGTCAGCTCGAGAGCTATTTCATGACGCTAAAGCCATGCTCGACGAATGGCTTAGTAGTAGTCTAGTAAAGGCCTCGGCGGTCTTTGGCTTCTGGCCCGCACAATCAGAAGGCGACGACCTCATTATCTTTGAGGATGAAACCCGCCAAGTCGAGCGAACGCGGCTGCATCATTTACGACAGCAAACCGACAAACCCAATGGTAAGCCCAACCTCTGTCTTAGTGATTTTGTCGCCCCGACCAATGCCGGCGCAGATTACATCGGCGGCTTTGTCGTCACTGCAGGGCTCGGGCTTGATACCTTGGTAACCAAATTCGAAGGCGCGAATGATGACTACAACGCCATTTTAGCGAAAGCCTTGGGAGATCGCTTAGCAGAGGCAGCAGCGGAATATCTACACGAACAAGTTCGTCGCGTTCATTGGGGTTATGCACCGCACGAGGCTTTAGACAAAACCGAGCTCATTAAAGAGCGTTATCGAGGTATACGACCAGCGCCCGGCTACCCAGCGTGCCCAGATCATACTGAAAAAAGGACTTTGTTCGATTTGCTCGATGCCGACAATGCCATTGGGGTTCACTTAACCGAGAACTTTGCGATGATGCCAGCAGCCTCCGTAAGCGGCTTTTATTTCTCGCATCCACAGGCCAGTTATTTTGGCCTTGGGAAAATTGGGTCCGATCAAGTCACAAACTATGCTGCGCGCAAACAGTGGCCTATTGACGTGGCCGAGCGTTGGCTCAGGCCTAATCTTCACGGATAGACTCGGTTTTTATTCGCAGACGCTGGCCTAATTCCTGTTCGGAGGCCGACGTCGCGCAAGCTTTATTGCGTCAACCTTATCGGACAACAATCTCTTAAGACGCGCATTCTTGTTGGGCAAGCATTCTTATTGAACAAGTATTCTTATTGGACAAGCATTCTTATTGGACAAGCATAGAAACTCGGCTATCCTGACGTGGGCCTTGGCGAGGCGCGGTTCAACGATCTAATTCGGTATGGGTTTGTTTTAATCCTGCAGAAGCTTTCACTCGAGGACAAAATGTCAGACGATCCAAAGTTAACCAATCAAACTCCTTCGAAACCGACATTTTTTCAGGTTCTGGTCAGCGCGATCGGCGCCGCCATTGGCGTGCAACGATCTGACGTTCGAGAGCGGGACTTCGGTGCAGATTCCCCCTTGCCTTTTGTTCTCGCCGGACTGATTGTCACGTTGGTTTTTATCGGCACCCTGCTCACCGTCGTTTATCTGGTGATCTAAAAGGCGCGATGGCGTTCCTTCGCGCGGTGCTCGATTAGGAGGGCAAGCCAGATAGGTAGAAGACAATGGCCACAACGGGCAACAATACCATCGCCACAACGCCTAATGCATCGACGACACTATCGCCTTGGTCCTGATTTTCCTCTTGACTCATTTCGTGCTCCTAAAACAGAAAATTATACCCTGATTCAGAAAGGCATATCCTTAGAAGAACAAAATTATTCATCAATACGGTTAGAGCTGATAACGTCCCCTAGCTCCAGAGTTGAGGTATCGCATGTATCAGTACAATCAGGACGATCAAAGGTTCTTGCAGCAACGCTGTGATCAATTCCGGGAACAAACGACGCAGTTCCTAGCTGGCGAATTACCTGCCGAAGAATTTCAACAACTGCGCCTGCGAAATGGGCTCTATATCCAACGTTTAGCGCCCATGCTTCGCATTGCGATTCCTTATGGGGAAGTCTCGGCGAAGCAACTTCGCGCCCTCGCCGCGATTACCCGAGACTTTGATAAAGGCTACGCGCACTTTACAACGCGACAAAACATCCAATTGAACTGGCCAAAACTCGACGCCATGCCAGACCTCCTTGGCCGACTTGCCGAGGTGGACATGCACGCCATTCAAACCAGCGGGAGCTGTATTCGTAACATCACGTCTGATCAATTCGCCGGCGTTGCGACGGACGAAATCGCCGATCCCAGGCCGTGGGCGGAGCTTTTAAGGCAATGGTCAACCCTGCATCCAGAATTTAATTGGTTACCTCGGAAGTTTAAAATTGCCATTACAGGCGCCGAATCCGATCGCGCCGCCATCGCAGTTCACGACATCGGTCTGCGGCTACGGTCGGATGACGCAGGCCTATTTTTTGAAGTTTGGGTCGGCGGCGGCTTGGGTAGAACCCCGCTCATTGGCGTTTGCATCAATACCCGACTGGAACCTAAGCACTTAATCACCTATCTAACGGCCGTTTTGCGGGTCTATAACCAGTTCGGTCGGCGGGACAATAAATACAAAGCCCGTATCAAAATCTTGGTTAAAGCCATGGGTAAGCTCGATTTTGCAGCGGCGGTTAATAATGCCTGGCAAACTCTAAAAGATGGGCCAGAGACGATTAACGAGGATTCAATTGCGCAGTTTGCCGAGCATTTCTCGCGTCCGAATTACCTTACACTCACCGATCAGGTGCCTTCAGATGGCATCATCACGACCGATCAACCCTTTGAGCGCTGGCATGCACAAAATGTGCTGGCGCACCAGCAACCGGGCTATGCCGCCGTACACATTTCGCTGAAGCGGAAGGGCGTTGCGCCAGGTGACGTGTCTGATCGGGATCTCGAAGCCCTTGCTGATCTCGCCGACCGCTATAGTTTTGGTGAGGCCCGAGTTACCCATGAGCAAAACATTGTTCTGGCTGATGTTGAGCAAACCAAACTGCCAGAGCTCTTTCAAGCGTTAGGAATGCACAACCTCGACCGCGCCAATCGTGGTCTTGCAACCGATATGATTTGCTGTCCGGGCGGTGATTACTGCTCGCTCGCCAATGCCAAGTCCATTCCTGTGGCAGCAGCCATAGAAGAAACGTTTCAAGATGCAGAAGCAGAGCACCATTTAGGATCACTTAGCATCAATATCTCAGGCTGCATGAACGCCTGCGGTCACCACCACGTGGGCAACATCGGGATTCTGGGGGTTGACAAAAAAGGTGAAGAATTCTACCAACTTTCGATCGGCGGAGAGCCCGGCGAAGACGCAAGAATAGGACGTATTCTCGGGCCATCAGTTGCGCGCGCCGAAATACATTGGGTCGTGCAACGGCTGACTCAGTGCTATCAGCAGCATCGAACAATCGAGGAAACCTTCAATCAAACTTTGGATCGAGTGGGGATCGAGGTCTTTAAGTCTGCAGCCTATGAGGGATTAGCATCATGAGGTTAATCACGACCGTCAACGGCTATCCCGAGCATCAAGAGATCGATTTCATTTGGTCAGGTTACGAAGAACCGCTTCACCTCAATGACACCGAACAGCGATCTAACACCGCGAGCACCCTTCAAATTGAAGCGGATGCTCTGCCCGACGCCTTCCAGCACCATTTAGACTCTGCTCGTCTGATCTTATTGCATTTGCCTGCCTTCACTGACGGGCGGCCCTATTCACTCGCTGCAATGCTTCGTCAGCACTATCGTTTTGGGGGTGAGATTCGTGTTTTTGGTGATGTTCGTGCAGAGCAGCTCGATCACTTGCACCGTTGTGGTATCAATAGCTTTATATTGAAAGAAGGCCAAGATGCTGAATCTGCGCTGGACAAGATTGGTTATTTTTCAAAATGGTATCAGCCGAATATTTCAGCGTAAGTTCAACCCGCGCCAACGCTTATTCTACAGGCCCCGATCCGCGTGGCATTAAGCGCCTGTGTGACGTCTTAAACGCGCAGCCACGCAAGCAAACCCTGACCGCAACATCTGGGCCCAGTTAGCAGACCTGATTACCTTTTTAAGACACTCGCACTAAAGTCCGCCCAACGACCCCGCCGGCTAACAGCGCGTCAACCGTTTGAGAGATACCATCAAGCCCAACTTCTGTAGACATCTGCGCAAGGTTTGGTAGCCGCCATTCCTCCGCAAGCCGAGTCCAATTTCTAGCTTTATCTTCTAAAGGTAGCTCAACCGAGTCGACGCCCAAAACGTTGACGCCTCGTAGAATAAAAGGCAGCACCGTTATATCCATCTTCGGTGATGCAACCAAACCGCAGATCGCCACACTACCCTGTGGGTTTAACGATTTGATAACATTTGACAGCATGTCGCCACCAACCGTATCAATTGCGTGTGCATACATTGGCTTTAACATCGGTCGATTGGATTGCTCCGACAAGGTTTCTCGACCAATCACCGTCTCGGCGCCCAACGCTTGTAGATAATCAACTTGATCCTGCTTGCCGGAAACAGCAACGACCTCAAACCCAAGGTGCGACAATAGGGCAATCGCCACGGAACCCACGCCACCGGTGGCCCCAGTAACCAAAACCGGCCCATGTTCTGGCTGCGCATTCATCCAAAACAGTTTCTCCAAACACAGTGCTGCGGTCAGACCAGCAGTACCCAAAATCATGCTTTCTCGTAGCGACAGCCCGGCTGGCATGGGTAGCACCCAACCGGCCGGCACGCGAATATATTGACCAAATCCACCAGGTGTATTCATACCGAGATCAAATCCGATCACCAGTACTTCACTCCCAATTGATAAAGTCGGATCCGTTGATGCTCGCACTATGCCTGCTGCATCAATGCCCGGTGTATGCGGATATTGCCGAGTCACACCCGGTACTCCGGAGGCACTCATTGCATCTTTGTAGTTGACAGAAGAATATAAAACTTCAATCAAAACGTCTCCTTCAGGCAAGTCATCAATCTCTCTGGTAATCACCTGATGACGTGTACCCTGTTCATCTTTTTCAACCCAAAACGCATCAAATGAAGCCATAATCCTCTGTCCTTTATCTGTTCTTTTTGTCTCGGGACTCCCAGTCACAATGGATGCTTGCCCGTTTTATACCCGTTCCATACCAGTTGTTTAATCTAAATTGTGACGGGCCAGTACCCGGCTTTGCGTTGGTATCAGCGATGTCAGTTGTGCAAACCGCTTCACCAATTTTTCAACTTTGCTTTGCTGGATTTCGTACACAATTTCATAAACAGCAGCGGTCGGCATTTTATCAATCAAATACTCATCGCTCGTTTGAATCTCATCAATTAACTGCTGCTCAAGGGCTCTTTGTCCGTACCATGCCTCCCCCGTAGCAACAACCTCAATCTCAACTTGGGGGCGGTTATCACTGACAAAAACCTTAAACAGCTGGTGGACCTCTTCAAGCTCCGCTTTGAACTTCAGACGACCCTCGTCAGTATTTTCACCAAACATCGTGAGCGTTCGCTTATGCGCGCCGGCGGTATGCAACTCAACATCCACTTGTTGGGATTTTAATAACCGATTAAAGTTTGGCACCTGCGCAACAACCCCAATTGATCCCAGCACAGCGAAGGGAGCCGCAATGATTTGATCGGCGATGCAAGCCATCATATAGCCGCCACTCGCCGCAACCTTATCCACAGAGACGGTTAATTTGATGCCTTGTTTTGTAATGCGGCGCAACTGAGATGCAGCTAGGCCATAACCGTGCACGACCCCCCCAGCACTTTCAAGGCGCAGCAGCACTTCATCTTCAGCTGACGCCACGGCTAAAACGGCCGTCACCTCTTGCCTCAAACTGCTGACGGCCGATGCCTCAATGTCTCCGTCGAAGTTGAGCACAAAAACACGGGATACAGGCAACGCGTCCGGATCTGCTTCGTTACTCGACCGCTTTAGCGCGATTTTCTCGGCTTTCAGCCGTTGTTTTTCCGTTTTTTTGGCCGCCTTTTGAGCAGCCTTTTGCCCTTCAGGACTCATCATGGCTTGATTCAACGATTTGGTGACCTGATCATAAGCCTCATTGAGATGCTTGACTTCTAACCGTCCAGGTTCACCCTGAGGACCAGCTTGTCTCGCGCTGATCAGCACCGTCGCCAAAACCACAAGCGCAACAACAATTGTCACAACCTTCGCTAGGAACAACCCATATTCAATCAAAAATTCCAAATAACACCCGATCCACCTAAGATTAGACCTAAAATAGTATCACACTGTTTACGCGCCTCTGCCCTAGATCGGGCTGGTTCCAGCTTTAGGAGTCGATATGGATATCAATCTAATAGTTAATACTTGGCAAGCAGCCCTTAAAGACCGATTTAGGTCCGGCTTCCTTCCGATCGAAGATACTATTTTTCAATTTCAGTTCGAACACCAACCAAACGAACCACTGTACTTAACCGCGAATCAGCAGACTTTTACTTTGTCTCCAGGGACCCACCGAGTGCCAACCCTCACACTTTTTGTGCGCGATCAGGCAACGATGCTCCAATTATTAACGGGCGAAAAGGACGGCATGGCGGCGTTTATGGCGGG
>JABGTE010000001.1 GCA_018647445.1 Gammaproteobacteria bacterium | reverse complement strand
GTATCGATATCGCGCACGTCGATTTCATTAACGGTCTTATCATTTAAAACCCGGTACTCAATGAGATCGGCAATTGTACCGATGCGAATGCCATGTTTTTGGGCGAAAACCTCGAGTTCTGGCCGTTGGGCCATAGTGCCGTCTTCGTTCATCACTTCGACAATGACCGACGCGGCTTCGTATCCGGCCATGCGCGCGAGATCGCAACCGGCTTCGGTATGGCCGGCGCGACTAAGGACGCCCCCGCGATTTGCGATAAGCGGAAATATATGGCCAGGCATCACGATATCTTTGGGGTTGGCATTCTTGGCAACCGCCGTGCGCACCGTTCGCGCTCGGTCAGCGGCGGAGATGCCGGTGGTGATGCCGTCTGCCGCTTCAATCGAGACGGTAAAGTTGGTTTCGTGCTGAGAGTTATTGTTATCTACCATGAGGGGGAGTTGCAGTTGGGCAGCTCGTGATTCGGTGACGGTGAGGCAGATCAGGCCGCAGGCTTCGCGTGCGAAAAACGTAATGTGGGCGGGCGTGACAACCTCTGCGGCGATGACTAAATCACCTTCGTTTTCTCGGTCTTCATCATCGAGAATCAGAACCATTTTACCTTGTCGGAAGTCCTCAAGAATCTCGTCAGTTGTGTTGAGTTTCACATTACGCTCCTAGTTGAGTCGTCAGTATATCCCAGAGCGAGGTTCGCTGGGTCTTTCGGAAGGTTGGCCCTATAATGCGACATTGCACAGGTTTCGGACCAGTATGCTATCAGAAGCGATCACAAGCAGTTTACGTCAAATCGATGACCTAGAGTTGATCGAGGACCCCAGCCGGCGCAAGGTTTACGAAAGCGATGGTTTAACCGCGATTGCGCAGATGCCGCCTTTGGTTGGACTACCCAATTCATTGCAAGCCTTACAAGCGGCCCTGCGCCTTTGTCATAGCCATGGGGTGCCGATGGTAGCGCGCGGGGCCGGCACGGGCCT
This sequence comes from Gammaproteobacteria bacterium, assembly GCA_018647445.1. Lineage (GTDB taxonomy): Bacteria > Pseudomonadota > Gammaproteobacteria > Pseudomonadales > Azotimanducaceae > UBA9926. The sequence continues at coordinate 16,077 of JABGTE010000001.1, read as the reverse complement.
GTCGGGGGGCGCGACGCCTTTGGCCGATGGTCTGCTCATTGGGCTTGCAAAATTCAATCGCATTTTAGAGATCGATCCGATCAAAATGACGGCGCGGGTCGAACCGGGCGTCACCAATCTTGCTATTTCAAAAGCGGTCGCCAGTGCGGGTTTGTTTTACGCGCCGGACCCGTCCTCCCAGATAGCGTGCACGATTGGGGGTAATGTCGCCGAAAACTCGGGCGGCGTGCATTGCTTAAAGTACGGCTTAACGCTGCACAATGTGTGCGCCTTAAAAATTATGCTGGCCGATGGGGAAGTGTTAAGTCTGGGCGGCGCCGGTCTTTGGGAAGATGGCCTTGATCTGCTTGCGCTCTTGCATGGCTCGGAAGGACTGCTTGGGCTAGTGATTGAGGTCACCGTTGCGCTGCGGCCCGTGCCGGAGGCAGTGACGGTACTCATGGCGGGATTTAAAGATACCGATGCAGCAGCCAACGCGGTCAGCGCTGTGATTCAAGCGGGTGTGCTGCCAGCTGGCCTTGAGATGATGGACCGGCTGGCGATTCAGGCGGCCGAGGATTTTGTGCACGCGGGCTATCCCTTGGAGGCCGAGGCGTTATTGCTATGCGAACTCGATGGTAGCGAAGCGGAAATAGCAGGTCTTAGCGAGGCGGTTCAAGCTGTGCTGCAAGCGGCCGGCGCAGACTCCTTGGTTGAAGCCAGCGATGCAGCGGCCCGGGCCCGGTTGTGGTTGGGCCGTAAAGCGGCGTTTCCCGCTGTGGGCCGCATCGCACCGGACTATTACTGTATGGATGGCACGATCCCAAGGCGGCATTTGGCTAAAGTGCTGGCCGCGATTACCGAGCGATCAATGCACTATGGGTTACCCGTGGCCAATGTGTTTCATGCGGGGGACGGTAATTTACACCCACTAATTTTGTACGATGCCAATGATTCGGATCAATTCCAGCGGGCTGAGGCTTTTGGCGCGGATGTTTTGGCGATCTGCTTGCAATTTGGGGGCACTATTACCGGTGAGCACGGTGTGGGTTTGGAGAAAATCGACCAAATGTGCAATCAATTTACGGCCCTTGAGCTTGCGGTTTTCCATGCTGTGAAGTCGGCGTTTGATCCGTCCGGATTGCTCAATCCAGGCAAAGCCATCCCAACGCTCAATCGGTGTGCGGAATTTGGCGCTATGCATGTTCATCAGGGTGCACAAAAGCATCCAGAACTGCCGAGGTTTTAAGATGGATCAGAGTGACGTCTTACAGCGCGTTGTGCGCGCGGCAATCAGTCAGAGGCAGGTCGTACAGCCTGGCGGCGGAGGCACCAAAGGGTTCCTACACCCGGCCGCTGCGGCCGCGGTGTTGGTATCGACCGCCGAGCATGAAGGGGTTTTGCACTACCATCCGGATGAACTCGTGATCAGGGTTCGATCGGGCACGCGTCTGATTGATCTGCAAGCAACCTTGAGCGAGGCCGGGCAGTATTTGCCCTGCGAACCCCCGAGTTTTGGCGCGGCGGGGACGGTTGGCGGGATGGTTGCGGCCGGATTGGCGGGGCCAAGCCGGCCTTATGTCGGCGGTGTTAGAGACTATGTGTTGGGCATGAAGCTGATATTACCCTCTGGTGAAATCGCCGCTTTCGGCGGAGACGTTATGAAAAATGTCGCGGGTTACGATATCACGCGTCTCAATGTTGGAGCTCGTGGGAGCTTGGGACTGATTCTTGAAGTTGCGTTGAAGGTGCTGCCGATACCCGAGGTCGTTCAGGTTTACGGTCTTACGTGTGATCCAAGTCTGGCCCAACGGCACATGCTAGCGCAGCGCAGGCTCACGGGGTTAAGCGCAAGTGCTTATTGTGATGGAGTGCTCCTCGTGCGCTACCAAGGCAGCAAACGCGCCAAGGCTGCCTTTGAACAGGCCCTGGGCCAAGGGTTTATGCCGGTATCAAATGCTGGTCTCGCGGCGGTGCGCGATTTGAGCTTTGTGCATACCGAGCACCTATGGCGCTGGGATGGCGCGGTGGATGCGCCTGTCACTGGTCGGCTGGTGGCAATGGACTGGGGCGGCGCTTTGCGGTGGTTCGCGTCGGACGTGGCACCAGATATTGCAGCTGATGAAGGGGTGATCACTTGGTTTAGGCCGGGCGAGGGCATCTTGCCAGCCTTAACGCCACGAACCGATGGGGTTGGCCGTTTGCAGCAGCGGGTGAAAACCGCCCTGGACGCTAACGGGACCTTTATTGGGTATCCCGCCCTGAGACCGAGTTCATGAAAACGAACCTAGATCCGAATTTTTTATCACCCGGCGATCTTGCGCGCGCGGACACCATCTTGAGAAGTTGTGTGCATTGCGGATTTTGCACCGATGGGTGCCCTACCTATCAGTTGTTGGGTGATGAAAACGACAGTCCACGAGGGCGGATTTATCTTATTAAGGACATGTTTGAGACCGGGCAGGTTGATGCAGCCCAGATCACGCATTTAGACCGGTGTCTATCCTGTCGGAACTGCGAAACAAACTGCCCTTCTGGCGTGGCCTACACGGACTTGCTGGATATTGCTCGCGGCGCCATCGAGCAGCAGCAAACCAGAGCACTCACGAGCCGCCTAGGGCGTTGGTTGTTGCGTCGAGGTTTGGCGCTGCCAGGTCTATTACATGCGGCTTTTGGCGCCGCGCGCCAAATTGGTCGTTGGCCAGGATTGGCCAAATTCCTGCCTGTCCAGATTTCTCTGAGCCGGGCATCGCGCTCGATGGTCATACCGCGGCCAACCACAAAGCAGGTTTTACTGCTGGCCGGTTGTGTGCAGAAAGCGGCTACCCCCAACGTGAACCTCGCCGTTGAACAACTGCTGGGGGTCTCAGGCATTAAGGTTACGCGCGTGGCAAAAGAGTCGTGCTGTGGCGCGCTCAACTATCATTTGGGTGATCATGCAGCGGGCCTTGCTGACATGCGGCGATTGCTGCATACGCTCGCCGAGGCAGGACCGGACGGCGTGCCAATCGTGTCAAGCGCGAGCGGTTGCGGCGTCACGTTGAAAGATTATCCCAGCCATTTTCCGGTGGGTGATCCAGATCATGAACTTGCAAGTCGCATAGCGTCACGCATTGTTGACGTGGTTGAGTTATTTGACGACCACAGCATAAACGCTGCGCCCATTCGCGTCGCCGTGCATACGCCGTGTACGTTGAGCAGCGGACAACAGCTGGGTACGAATGTGGCGGATGTTTTGACTCGGGCAGGGATCGACGTCACGGCAACGGGGCCACAATTGGCCTGTTGCGGCTCGGCCGGGACCTACTCGGTGCTACAGCCTAAATTGGCCACTGCGTTACAAGCGAAGATGATCACGGCGTTAACGACGCACGCGCCGGAGGCGATTGTGACGGCCAATATCGGCTGTCAAATGCACCTGGGCGCGGGTACCAAAGTACCCGTCTTGCATTGGGCAGAATTGTTGTGGCGGCAACATGAAGCGTTGAATTCAGCGCCGGGTCGGGCGCCGCAACCGGGCCTGTAATGTGCCGCATCGGACGTAAACGCTTGCCGAATCACCCCAAACCGTGAACTAAAATAACATTGCCGTCGCTGCCTGCTAGGCGGTGCTGCATGAGCGTTTGATAGTCATCCGAGTGATACCATGCCTTCGCCTTTGTTTCTGATTCAAATCGCAGGATCACTTGGCGCTGCCCTTTGGTTGCGCCTTCGAGGGCAGAGGCCTGCTCATCAACGGCTAAGATTTCGCCCTCGAACGCCAGCAGAATGGCCATAAAGCCAGCTTCGTATTCGGCGTAGCGCGCGCGATCTGTAATGAGAATATCGGCAACAACGTAACAAGCCATGTTGATCCTTAGGTGTTGGCGACGAGTAGCCAATAAAGCAAACCCTTTTGGGCGTGAAGGCGGTTAGCCGCTTGGTCAAAAATAATCGACCGCGGGTCACGCACCGCGGCCTCGGTAATTTCATAATCATTGTGGATCGGCATGTCATGCATGATTTTTAATTCGTGACCGGCGATAAGATCTGCATTGATCTGAAAGCGCTGCATTTGCGCAACCAAGGCTGTTTTTTCGGCGTGCTTGGTCGGGTCATTAAAATACTGCATGTCGATCCAGGTGTCGGTGTAAATAAAATCAGCGGCGACGATGGCGTCGCGCGGGTCCGCTACCAGCATAATGCTTGGGTTATTCGTAATCATCGCCTGTAAATCGGCATCGAAGTTTTCTTGGTCCTCCGCGGGTTCAGGTGTTGCCAACGTAAGCGAAAATCCAAGTCGGTCCGCCATTAAAACCAAAGAATTCGAAACATTGTTTTGAACCCCTGTGTACAAAAGGTGAAGCGCCTCGAGCGGCTTGTCGCTGTGCTCGGTCATGGTAAGCACATCGGTTAAGGCTTGGCAGGGATGGTAGCGCTCGCAGCAGCCGTTGATCATTGGGACTTGGCTGGCCTCTGCCATGGTTAAGAAATCGCTATTGTGCAGCAGTCTCGCCATTATGACCTGGACGTTGCGCGATAAGTATTCAATCTCGTAAGCGAGATCCGTCAGTATAAAATTAGAGCTTTGCCAATCCAGGAACAGGGCGTGGCCACCGAGTTCTGTCATCGCTACTTCAAAGGACACCCGGGTTCTGGTGCTGGTTTTCTGAAAAAGCATGGCGAGGCTTTGGTGCGAGAGCGCCGAGCGAAAGTCATTGGGATTGGCTTTAATGGTTTGCGCCCAAGACAAAATTTCCGTTAGGTCTTGGGTGGTAAAATCTTTTAAATGGTTTACATGTGGCATGCTGGGCTCCAAGCCTCGATCGGTTTAAGAGGTGGTGTATGAAGCTGCGAAAGTCTAGGTGAGATTCTGGGGTTTGTCTATTTTGGATTTCGCCCGGTTCGCTTTGATCCGCCGAGATTGCCCAAGGCTCAAGGTCGTTATTAAAGCAATGCAGGTGTCTTCAGGTAGCCTTTGGCGAAATGTTGGACCCGGTAATGAGACGTGGCGTGCCGTTCGTGCTGCGTGAAGTTAGGATTTGGTCATAAACCCTCAAAGGAGTTTTAATATGTGCGGCCGTTTAAATGTCATCGACGCGCCCATTGTCGCGTTCTTATCAGACTTTTTGGGCGAAGTGCCTCACGTAGAATCGCGCGGTAACGTCGCGCCGACCGAGCCGGTGCTGGCACTGCGGGCAAACGCCTCGGGCTACAACGCGGCCTTAATGCGCTGGTGGCTGGTGCCGCACTGGTCGACCGGCCCCCAACATAAGTTCAGCATGTTTAACGCTCGCGCCGAAACCCTTGCTAACAGTCCTGCCTATCGAGATCCCTTTAAGACTCGGCGCTGCGTCGTGCCGGCCAGCGGCTATTTTGAGTGGCGTAAGCAGAACGGGCAATCCCGGCCCATGTATTTCGAGCCAGAAAATGGTGCAGCTTTGTTGTTTGCCGGTCTGTGGGATGAATGGCGGGGCCCTGATGGCGTACTCACCAGTTGCACCATTGTCACAACGAGCGCGCCTGCCATGACCAAGGCCTATCATCATCGATTGCCCATGATGCTTACGGTCGATGAAGTGGCAACTTGGATTGATCCGACCACGGCCAAAGACCACCTAAATCAAATGATGACGCCGCGCCTGCCGTGCGCCTTAACGGTGGTCGATCTGTCGCCAGCGGTCAACAACGCTCGGGTAAAAGATCTTGCGGCGCAGGTGAAAGTATCAACGCCGGTTGTGTTGCCGGCAAGCTGAGGAAATCAAGGTAGTAAGTCCCACTTCGCAACTGAGCACCATAAAAGTGCTACGAGCAGGATAGAAGAACGGCTAAATGTCTAGAAATGAGAAAGCTATACCTCTCTGCAGGTACCGGTTCTCGAAACCAAAAAACAGATGTATATCGGAGTCTAACCGATTGATCGATATGCAATTGGAGGGGATAGGTTCGAATTGGCAACCTGCACCTTGGCAGGGTTCCGCTCTACCAACTGAGTTATTCCCGCTTATATAAAGTGGTGGCAAGGCTAACTGCACATCAAGCGTTGCCCTATTCGCCGGTCTGTTGGCAACCAGATCGCATGGCGTCCCGCAGGAGCGTCAAACCTCTGTTGCCAGGATGAAAACCTGGCGTCCTAGGCCGTAAGGCGAAGCGGACAAAGCACTATCGAAGAGCGCGTTTGATGACCTTGGGCCAAATCGCCAAGTCGATTTAGCCCGAGAAACCGAGTTTTGGTGTTTCAAAGTCTGCCAGCACCTCTTTTAAAAAATCACCACGCGCCGAATACTTTTGGTTCTGTAGGTATGTCTTTGGGAGGAGCGTTTAGGATGACCAAAGACCAGGTGATTGTGCAGATATGAGCTGCATAAGGTGAGCCTTTAAAGCTTGTTTTGTCTTTCAAATTAGTTTGCAATGATTCCAAAGTCAGAGTCGTTGGAAATGAATAATTTTCTCTTAAAAATTCTGCTCGGAGTAGCGCTCCTTTTTTTATCACCCATCATTAGTGGCAACAATCCTGAGACGGAAGAGTTTGCCTTAGATCTTGACGGTGATGGTCGCGTTCAGCCGCTAACTGACGGACTTTTAGTCATACGTTATCTATTCGGTTTTGACGGTGATGCACTGTCTAAAAATGCTTTTGGTGAAGGTGCAGAGCGCTCGAGTGGGGAGGAGATATTTAAATATGCTGAAAATAACCGAGAGGCTTTAGATTTCGACTTAGATGGCAAAGTTGAACCGTTAACCGATGGGCTTTTACTAATTCGTTATCTTTTCGGATTCTCAAATGAGAGCTTGATTGAGAATGCGTTGGGAGCAAATGCAACCAGAACAGCACCAGAAGAAATTACTGGTTCGTTAGATGCAAGGATCGACAGAGACGGAGACGGTAGCATAAATTCAAGAGATTCATTTCCCGATAATGCTTCTGAATTTCTTGATACTGATGGTGACGGAATAGGCAACAATGCCGATGATGATGACGATAATGATGGCGTCGCAGATAGTGTGGATGCCTTTCCGCTCGAACGTTCGGAGTCCCTTGATACAGATCTGGATGGAATAGGAAACAGTGCAGACTTGGATGATGACAATGATGGCGTGTCAGATAGTAACGATTTTGCGCCTCTGGATGCTTCAGAGTCTATGGATTCAGATGGGGATGGTTTGGGTGATCAACAAGATCCTGATGACGATAATGATTCTGTCCCTGATTCGCTCGACCTTGCGCCACTCGATCCAAGCTTATCCGGCTCGACTCGGTTTAATTTCGACAAAACTAGTTCGCTAGGTTTATCTACCGAACTTGTCGAGGTCACTCGGTCCGACGATGGATCTTTTTTAAAGCGGTCTGGAATATCAGCGAAGTTTGGTCTAACGTCCGACAACATTTCAAACATCATATCCTTTGATTCAAAGGGAAATCTCCTAGCCTCTCCAATCTCTTCAAGCTCAACGCTCTTCGTTGCGGAGGCGCAGTTGAGCCCTGATAAAAGATTTCTCTATCTACTGACCAGTGCCCATATTCAGCGCGCAGTGGCTGGCCTGGATAATGAAGAGTGTTCGTTATATCGAGTACGGTTGGATAATCAAACGTTTTCCTGCCTGCTGCTGACCAAAGATGGCGATATAGAGCCATCTCTTTTGGTTCCCAATTATCGGTCAGACTTCGGGCGAGGAGCGATGGATTTTCGGTCCGACGGATCCGCGGTAATGCAAGGGTTTAATTGGAACCGAATTTTGCCCGCGAATGTAAGCGGTGGAACTAACAGCACCATGGCGTGGTTCATGAATGCCGGCGGTGAGCTTACACCTCTGCGAACCGACGATGATCATTTTGTTACTTCAGTCGCATGGATCAACGATACGTACTTTGTTTCTGTCGAGCAGCCGGTAATCCTTCGTGATGGCCCTGTGCCGGACGGGAGAATCGTTGTTTGGGATGCGGCGACTCTGCAAGTCGTCTCTTTTATTGAGAAATCCGAAGAAGGCCAAGGGATCGAGGCCTGGCAGAGTATGTCGAAAACCGCCGATACGCTGCATGTGGGTCGATTAGAGATTGATAGCGTTTCACTTACTGCGAAAAATTCACCGCGAGATTCGTTTGTGATCGTTTCTGCTGATCGAGAACTTTCGTTGCAGCTTGGCACAACAAGTTGCAATGATGTAGCAGATGGCAGGGGATCGAAATGGTTTGTTGATGATATACCATTTGATGGCCCTAACGAGGGGGTTTGGCTCGAATTGAGTGATTGTGAAACCGATGTTAATGCCTTCAAGGATGATAAACAGTCGGGTTCCGGTACGGACATTAAGTATCGTCCTCTGGCTTTTTCCGGACAATATATCCTTCACAGGAAGGTAGTTCGGTCAGAATTCACATTAGTCTCAATCGATGGGCAAGCCTACGATTGGACAGACGTTTATGACGGCGAGGTCGTTGTCTCTCTGCGAGAGAATATTGGCTCAATCTCTATTCGATACCAAGATCCTACACCTCAGGGGCTGGAGTTTTATCCCTCAGAAGAGTTTTTGGAAATCTCGCGCGAGGCGTTTGCGAACGGTCAGCGTGACGGAGTCAATCTCGAGTTTGTTTATGAAGATTCCACTGGCGAGCGTTTTACCGAGACAATTGCCTTGCTTTACCAAGATCATTGGGAGATGGCGGTTGGAGATACTCGATTCCTACAAACGCCTGTTTCCGCTTCAGAGGGATTTTGCCTCGTTGATATTGAGGAAAATCTAAGGCGTTGCAGTAGCCTCAAGGGTTATGACGTAAGGGTTGAAGACACCTCGGCGGGCCAGCCTGGGGTCAGAACACAGGCAATCATAGGAGGCAAAATTTTTGTCTGGTTCAAGGATTCGAGCGATGTTGTGTATTACGAGGCTTCCGCAGAGATAAATGATTTCCTTGAAAGGGGAGACGATGCGCTTATCGTTGCCTTGAGTAATGTTGGCGGTGGAGACGCCACTGCAATTTCTCAGGCGCTTAAGTTTGACTTTGATAGTTATTTAGAAACGGCAGATGTCGGATTAAAGCGACTCCGAGACTCCGATACGTCAGTAAGGTTACAACTGAATTTTGGAAAACAACTTTCTTCAGTCGTTGATCTGCCTTCGGTATCGCTAGAGGCTTCGGGTAGTGGTGTGGTAGTGCCCGCTGAAGATTACGCGGTTACTGAGAGTCGTCTTAATTTGATCTTGGAGTTTCCTAGCGAACGCTTGGTGGGAGATGAGGCGTTTTATCTCGCATTCCCTGAGGGGTTTTTCTTACGGGACGATAATCGTCGCTTCAAACCTAAAGAAGCGCTGTCTTTGACGCTGTGCGTTTTTGACTATGACTGTGACAATGTTCTTGATAACGAAGATGCTTTTCCAGAGGATCCAGCCGAATCATTGGATTCGGACTCTGATGGAGTGGGAGACAATGGAGATGCCTTCCCTGTTGATGCATCTGAAACAAGAGACTTTGATGGCGATGGCATCGGAGATAATGCCGATAAAGATGACGATAATGATGGGGTCAATGATTCAGAAGACGCGTTTCCCTTAGACACCGCAGAAAGTACTGACACTGATGGGGATGGCATTGGAAATAACTCCGATTCGGATGATGATGGCGATGGCCGAGCGGATGAATTTGATGCCTTTCCGCTTGACGTGGGTGAGTCTGATGACACCGATAGCGATGGTCTGGGTAATAATGCTGACTCAGATGATGATGGTGATGGAGTGACGGACGAGGAGGATGCCTTTCCACTTGATTCGGCAGAGACCCATGACACCGATGGTGATGGTATAGGTGACAATGCTGACGAGGACAGCCCAGTGGCCATCACGCAATCCCTCATCGAATTTGGGTTAGCCAACACAGTAGTTCCCGAAAATGTCGGAACCGCGACGGTCATGGTGAGACGGTTATTTTCCGACGAAGGGGATGTTTCTGTCTCCTACAGAACAGAACCATCCAGCGCATTGCCTGGTAAAAATTATGAGTCGGTTACCGGGACTCTGTCATGGTTAGATGGTGATAAAGCACCGAAGCAAATTGAAATCCCCATCTTCGACGACTCCAATCAAAGCGAGATTGAATATTTAGGTTTTGGCTTGAAACTCTATTCAGCGGATAACGCTGACTTAGGCAAAAGCGAAACATTGGTGTTAATCCTTGAGGATGAGTTGGGTGATCTGCCTGAGGAGTCTCAGGGTGTTATTCAGCCCGCGGGTTACGGATTAAAAGTCGAAGAAGGAGAGGTGATTGAGATCCCGTTTGTACGCTTCGCAGGAAGTGCCGGGGCGGTCCAGGTTGAATTTGACTACGGGTTTATAGGCGCTTTCATTAACCAAGAAAACAATGCCTCCACAGAGCTTATCCTCTCAGAGCCTAGATTGTCTTGGGAGGATGGGCAGCAAGATATTCAATATTTGACCGTCGAAGTTCCTGGTGATGCTATTAGCGAGGAGAACCAGTTTTTGTTCGTCCGCGGGCGATATCAAACAGAGGTTCAAGGTCAGTTACAAGAAGTTACAACGGGGACAGTGCTAACGGTGGTCGATGATGATCCGACTCCAAAAGAAGGGAGGATTATTCCTTTCGATCGAGTTACCCGGTTGATAGAGGGTGATGAAAGAGTTATCGGGTTTAATCGGGTGGGTGGTGCTGCTGGAGAACAGATCCTTAATCTAACGGAGGTTTACACTTCGCCTCAGCTCCAAATGGATGATTATACCTTTAGCTCAACGCAGCTGGTCTGGGCCGATGGCGAGGGCGGATCTAAAGAGGTGGCCGTATCTGCAAAGCAAAATACTTTGTGGGAGTCTACTAAGTTCTTGGTCTATGATTTGAGTCTCCAAGATGGTTCCCAGTTTGCTGACTATCCTTTGCGTGCTTATATCTTCGAAGATGACCAGGACTCAAGAGATTCAGATGATGATGGCGTAGTTGACGCCAATGATGCTGATAAGGATGACGATGGCGTACTGAATTGGTTTGACCGATTTCCTCTCGATGAAAATGAATATATAGATTCTGATAATGATGGGGTTGGTGACAATGCGGATGCTTTTCCCAACAACCCCGATGAGAGCGACGACTCAGATGGTGACGGTGTCGGTAATAATGCCGACACTGATGATGATAATGACGGTGTTGATGATGCGAATGATGCTTATCCGCTTGATCCAACCCGTTCCGAAGATGATTCTGAGGATCCAACTCCCGAATTGGTGCCGATTTCTCAGTCCCTCGTCGAACTTGCGTTGGGGCATGTCGTGGTCGATGAGTCTTACTCAGAAAACCTGCGCATACCCGTGCATCGACTGTTTGATGATAGTTCCCGAGTAAGTGTCGCTTATAAGACGCAACCGATCACTGCAGTGGGGGGAATCGACTTTGCCGAGGCAGAGGGTGAATTGGTGTGGCAAGAAGGCGAGAAGGATACCAAGTTCATCGAATTGAATATTTTTGATAACGCGAATGCAGGTCAAGCTGGGTTCGTTTATTTTCGAGTTCAATTAACCGCTGTGGATTCAGATAACTTGATTGTCGGACGGGACCAGATGCTGGTTTCGATTCGAGACGACGAGCGGTTTGACCAACCAGCCAAATATCCCGGAAAAGTTGAGGCTCGTGCATACGACTACAGGATGACACAAGGTGGTGAGATAGAGCTTTTATTTGAGAGATTCGACGGTGCTGATGGGGAGCTCTCAATAGACCTTCATTTGGTATTTGATGATCGTAGTTATCTTAAGAAACCAGCGACCAGAAATGTAAATTTATCCGCAGACCGACTTTCCTGGGTAGATGGTGAAACAGGGGCTAAAGGTGTGACGTTTCGTGCACCAAAGGAGGAAGGCGACAGCTTTAGCGGCTTTGGACAATATCAAGTTTTTTGGACTGTAAGGCGCCCGGATGATGTTTCACTCACTTCGCCATATTCCGTAGTTGTTGACGTCGTTTCGGAAACCGTTGAGGAAGGCAGAAGCTTTTTTCTCCCTACTGAAAATTTTACTAGAGCTGTAGAGAATGAGTTTGGCGTGAGATTTGGATATACGCGTCTTGGTGACGTGGAAAGCCCAGCATCATTAGTAATAAACCCAGTTAGCAACTCGGCTCGCGATGGCGATGATTTTATCTCTGAGGGTGCGGTAAGCCTTGACTGGCGGGCTGGCGAAGCGGGAACAAAGTATGCGTCGGTGCAATTGATTGATGACGAGGTTAATGAGCCTTTTGAAGTTATGTTGGCTGACGTGCCCGGAGCCGATCCAGGCCTGCGTATAGGCGTTATTTTCGATAATGATGCTAGTGGAGATTTTGATGGGGATGGGTTTCTAGACCACAGTGATCTTGATGACGATAACGACGGTTTTGTCGATGAAGTTGATAGATTTCCGTTTAACGCTGGAGAGTCTCGAGATACAGATGGAGACGGCGAAGGTGACAATTCTGATTCTGATGACGATGCCGACGGTCTCGTAGACGATGAAGACAATTGTCCATTAATAGCGAATGCGGATCAGAAAGATTTCGATGGTGATGGTTGGGGAGATTTGTGTGACTCAGATGGAAAGCTCTCTTGGGCCGTTGACGATATAAGCTCGCTTCAACTTGAGATTGATAACGTAGACGATGTTTTTCAGGTCATTAAGATTTCAAGCGATCAAGAACAAATTCTTCAAGAGTTTGGGGCGGGCACTATTGACCTTCTTCCATATATTGACGAAGGCGAAACATTGATCCGACTGAGATTGCGGAACAGTGGGTCAGGTTGGACATATGGTTGGAGGCTGTTAGTCGACGGAGAAACAGTTGCAAACGAGCGCTGTGGCGAGAGAGGGCAGGTTGGTTGTAGAAACAACGAGAATTCAATTGGCGTTGTCTATGAGGCTACCCTTGGATTTTACGTGAATGATATGGATCAGGATGGCGTTGTCGATTCAGAAGATGCTTTCCCTAATGATGACAGTGAATCTCTAGATTCCGATGGTGATGGCGTCGGCGACAACAGTGATCAAGATGCAGATGGCAATGGAAAAGTAGATGAGGCCGAGGACGCTCTTTCAAACCGGCAGTTCAAGCTGGCCCTTCTTGATGAGTCCTTTATCAATATCAGAGTGGCATCAATTTACCCCGACCCAGATGCAAGTGATGTTACCGTGGCTGTCGAAAGATGGGGAGATTTGTCGGCAGAAGTTTCGGTTCCTTTTCGAACGCAAGAGGGTGCGGCGAAATCCGGACAGGACTTCACGGGAGTCTCCGGGTTGTTAACTTGGGCAGCAGGTGATGGCTCTCCAAAGTTGCTTACGATCGATCTTTTGCGCGGGTTCAATCATGGGATGAAAGAATTCTATCTAGAGCTAGAAAGTGGAGAAGGGTATCTATTGGGAACGCACAGAGCGTCGATTGGGATTTCTCGGCTCGCAGTTAGAGATGCTGACTGGGGAGGTTTCATCAACTTTACCAGTTTCGGTCAAGTCGCCCTCGAAGGCTCACAATCAAACCAGATAGAGTTAAGTCGCTCGAGTGGATCAACTGGTCCCGTCTCGGTAGATTACGAGGTGTTAAAACCCGATGGAGAAAAGACTGGGGGTACTATCCGTTGGGAGGATGGAGATTCAGCTCTGAAAGCGATTATTCTGGATCTACCTGACGACGATCTTCCAAGCCAACGTTTTGAGCGTACGGCTCTTATTAAATTGTCGAATTTAGAATCAGAGCACGGTGCTTTATTGGGAAGTCGTCTACCTATGGCTGACAGCGACACGTTCACCGGATTAACAATTTTTGATGACGAAGGTTATACAGAAACTCTGGCGGCACCGTTTCCTTATCGAAACTACGTTAACGTTGAGCAAAGTGCCTATGATTTGAGATTGCTCAGATTTGATTCTGGTAGAGGAGAAGTTGCGTTAAAGGTAAATCCAGTACCTTTGAGTGACGATACGGAAATAACCGGAATCGCCGACCAGTTTGAGGTTCAATGGGCGGATGGTGAGATAGTCCAAAAAACTATTTCTCTGCCGGCTCTGTCTCTTCGGTTTAGGACCCAGTTTAGTGAGAACGCAGGCTTTCTTGTGGTACGTGAATTTGAAGCTATAAACGCCTCGTTAGAGAACTTGGACTCGGACGGAGACGGTATTTCTGACCTTGATGACTGGGATCTCGATAATGATGGAATTCCTGATTATCTAGACGAAGATGCCGACGGAGATGGCGTAATAAATGGCGAGGATGAAGACCCGTATAATCCTGATGTCTGAATTTTGGGGTCTGTCTAATAAACCGGGGGCTTTAAGACATTTGGAGTGGAAAACCAGGTTCGAACCGGCTACCTGTACTTTGGTAGAAGGAGAAAGCACAGAAGTGTCGTTTACTAACAGTTGGCAGCTAATCGCTTTAGGTAGTGATTTTTAGGGACTGCAGGTCACAACTTTTTGAGTTTGTAAACCGCTCACAATAGGTTCTACCCTTAGGTCCTTAAGTGCGTGATTTGGAGCGGGAAACCAGGTTCGAACTGGGGAGCTGTACCTTGGCAAAGTACTTGTAGCGCTTAAACTAAGCCGTAAAGCACGAGGCACTGACTACACCAACTGCGCATTATTTAATTGTTCTGCTTGATCCTTTTTTGTTGCAGTAATTTCGTGCCCATCCAATTAGCGCACTTTCTGTATTTCGGGATATCCCTAGAACTTTCCTCTAATCGAGCTTGTTGCTCAAACTCGTTTCGCTCTTTAGCACTATGCGGGCACTGAAGGATTGTCTTCCCAAACCCCAATATGCTATCAAAGCACCAATCAACAGGGGGAAGTATGGAATATCTAAAAAGTCTTGAGGCCGCGGCCCAATGCGGTATGACCTTGGCGTATCACGCGGAACAAGCGCCGGACCGATTGGCGGTGGCCTCGCAATTTGGGGATCGAAGCTTTTCGGAATTAAATGCGCGCGCCAACCAGGTGGTGCGCCGGCTTCGGGAAGCTGGTTTGGGTACAGATGATTCGGTGGCCATGCTGCTGGTGAACCGGCCTGAATTTTTAGAGGTGTTGTTTGCCTGTCAGCGGGGCGGTTTTCGGGTGACGCCCATTAACTGGCATTTAACCGGTGACAATGCGTCCTACATTGTGGGCAATTGTGAGGCGAAAGCCTTTATTGCCGATGTGCGTTGCGCTGAGCCCGCGCAATTGGCGCTCCAAGAGCATGCGGGCCAGCTGAGTATCGCGCTGGCGGTGGGCGGGGCAGTTGAAGGCTTTGCGGATTACGATGAGGAGCTGGCAGGCGCGGCTTCAGAAAACCTTACGGATCCTGAAATCGGCGCACAAATGCTGTATACCTCGGGTACGACCGGCAGGCCTAAGGGCGTGTTTCGGCCGAGAACGCCGCCGGCGGTTGCGGCAGCAGGGGATCGGGCGAACGCCGACACCGTGACTCGCGCCAGTGTGGCCGCAGGTTGGAACCCTGAAACCGATCGCGCGTTGTGTACTGGCCCTGCGTATCACGCGGCCCCCTTGGCCTTTAATATCATCACGCCGATTAATCTCGGCGTCGGCACGGTCCTCATGGACAAATGGGACCCCGAAGAAACCTTGCGTTTGGTTCAGGAATATCGGGTGACCCACACCCATATGGTGGCGACTATGTTTCATCGGATTTTGGCGTTACCAGAGCCCCTGCGCGCCCAATACGATACCAGTAGTCTGCGCTATGTATTGCATGGCGCAGCACCTTGCCCCGTGCATGTGAAGCAACAGATGATGGATTACTTGGGGCCAGTGCTTTTTGAATACTACGCGGCGACAGAAGGCGGCGGCGGGTTCTTTGTCGATGCCGAAGAGTGGCTGACCAAACCCGGCACTGTTGGGCGGGCGCCGGAGGGCGCTGATAACCGCATCCTGAATGATGAAGGGGAAGCGGTGCCCACCGGGGAGGTCGGCACGATTTATTTCAAAGCGCCGGCGGTTCGGTTTGTGTACTACAAGGATGAAGCGAAAACCGAGGGCAGTTATCGCGGGGACTATTTTACCCTGGGCGACATGGGCTACTTTGATGAAGACGGCTACCTGTTTTTAACGGGTCGCAGCGCGGAAACCATCATCTCGGGTGGGGTGAACATCTACCCCCAAGAG
>JABGTE010000123.1 GCA_018647445.1 Gammaproteobacteria bacterium | reverse complement strand
TTTAATCGCTGAGGGCTCTTTAATCGCTGAGGGCTCTTTAATCGCTGAGGGCTCTTTAATCGCTGAGGGCTCTTTAATCGCTGAGGGCTCTTGATTCGCTAAAGGCTCTTTGCGCCGAAGACGCTTTCATGGTATCTGTCATCCTTTGCCTATGGAGACAATCCAATGATCACCTATCAAGAAATTCTCTATACCGCCCGTGACCGCGTCGCGACCATCACGCTCAATCGTCCTGATCAACTGAATGCGCTGACCGATCGGACGCAGGCAGAAGTTCGCCATGCTCTCGACCAATCTGAAAAAAACGGCGCCGTAATCGGAACCGTTTTGACCGGCGCTGGCCGCGGCTTTTGTGCAGGGGTCGACATGAATGCACTCGGCGCCATGAGTGATGCGGGCAAACGGACGGAAAGCGACATGGATGCGCTCAAAGTAAGCCCTGGCAATCCCGATCAGGATGAAAACTACCTTGGCTCACCCACTTACTTTTTAGGGCTTCGCAAGCCATTGATTGCTGCCGTAAACGGCGCCTGCGCGGGTTTGGGTTTCAGTTTTGCCACCTTTTGCGACCTGCGATTTATGGAAACCCAGGCTAAAATCGTCTCGTCTTTTGGCCCTCGCGGGCTCATCGCAGAACATGGCACCAGCTGGATGCTACCGCGACTGGTCGGACCCGCAAATGCTTTGGATATATTTTGGAGTTCCCGAAAAATTGAAGGCGAGGAAGCCTTTCGAATGGGCTGGGCAAATCGCTTGTGCGCGCCCGGCCAGGCTCAACTTGAAGCCGAGGCGTACCTACGCACCATGGCAGAAACTTCCGCCCCCAGCTCGATCATGATGATGAAACGTCAGGTGTACAAACACCTCAACCGAGAACTTGGCCCGGCAATGCAAGAATCAACTCGCTGGATGGATGACAGTTTAGCGCGGGATGATTTCAAAGAGGGCGTTGCGTCTTTTGTTGAACGCCGTCCACCCGCATTTGCTGCACTCAAAATCGAAGACCCGGACTAGACCCGCAAGCATTCAAGCCCTGCGAAGCCCTCCAACTCTGCGAGGAAGCGCTAAGGCCCAGTAGGCGGATTTATTACTACCAGAACGGTTAGAGCGGCACCGCTGCAACGGCCTCGCCAGAAGGACGGTTTTCACCCGTGACCCGACGCAGCTCCATCGCCTGAATCTGCCAGCCAAAGCCCGGCCGATACACAACTTGGTCAAAGTAGGTGCCGAGAAAAAGCCAAACCTCGCGATCACTTTGCTCGTGCCAGGCTTGCACATAGCTCTGCATGTCAGCAGAACCTGAGGTTACCGAGCAATCGTCTGACCAAGCAAGATCACTCAGCTCGACCAACTGACTGCCAATTAAATGTTGGGTTGCCCCCAGCGGCCCCAAAGCCCCCTGCACCACGTCAACCCACCCATCTGGACCGATTGCTGACAGCGGTTGGGTGCCAGGACCTGTCACCGAAAAAGTCACATCAGGCGTAAATATCCGCCGATAGGTTTCTCGTCCAGCAGCAACTGATGACGCTTCATTCAAACCTATCTGGTCCGTTGCAACCGCATAAGCACGCCGAAGATACTCGATCTCCTGCCGCGCAACTGCTTCAATCATTGCTTTCGTACACATCTTTTGCTCCCGTTCTTCGGCACTAACCGTGCCCCAACCCATGACAAGCAAGCACGCAAGGCGCAGAACTAATTGCTGAACCGGACTCGCGTTATGCTGGATCAAAACTAACGCGTAAACCTTCCACACCGTGTAACAAGGCATTGGCTGCAAATTCAGGCGCGCTAGCACCTTCAGCCAGTCGAAAGTTTTGTAATCGCTCGAAGATTACTTTAAAGCCAATGTTCATTTCGCGTCGACTTAATGCTGCTCCTAAACAATGATGAACCCCTTTGCCGAACGCAACTTGTTCCTTTAGATTAGGTCGACTGATATCGAAGCGCATCGGATCTGGAAACCGCCTTTCGTCTTGATTCGCCGAGGCGAACCGCGCGAATAGAATTGCGTCTTTCGGAATCACAACGCCGTGCCACTCAACCTCGTGCACCGAGCGCCTAAACATATTGGAAGATGGGCTGGAGATTCTTAAAACTTCTTCAACGAAGTTCGATATCATTTCAGGCGAGGGATCGCGCTTTAACTTTTCGTACTCCTCCGGGTTTTCAATCAGCAGCCAGATGCCTTCGGTAATCGACGCTGAGGTGGTCTCATTACCAGCAACCAATATTTGGCTAATCATCGACAAACATTCTTCAATACTAAGCGGTTGTTCGCCATCGATACTGGCATTAACAATCTTCGACAAAATGTCGTCTTTGGGTTCTGCACGGCGTTCCGCAATTCGTTCCACGAAATAATGCTGAAACTCAACCATACCGCGCGCGGATTCCCGAATGCCTTCAGCATCGAGCTGTTGACTAAGATTACCGATAAAGGCTTCCGTCCACTTTCGGAACAGGTGCAAATCGGACATGGGCGCCCCCAACTGGGACACGATCACGCGCAACGGCAGGGGCACACCAAATTCGGACAAGAACTCGCACTCGCCATTTTTAATAAGATCATCGATTAGCGCATTGGCCGTATTTTCAATAAACGGTTCTAGAGCCTTCAAACTACTCGGCGAAAACGCCCCATCCACAAATTTTCGATATCGCCGCTGCAGGGGTGGATCTTGCGTCAACATAGTTGCAACCGTTGGATAGCCCTCTTTCAAAATCGCAGCCAACTCGGGGTCTTGCGTCGATCCCATTGCACGGGTGGGCTTGAGCATGACGGACGAAAAATTGGTGGGGTCCATTGCCATCTTCACCACGTCTTCATAGCGCGAGACAAAGAAAATTCCAGACTGAGGATCCTGGAATATCGGCGCCTCGTCTCGGAGCCGCCGATTCATTGCCCACGGCCGCTTCAACAGTTCTGGATGCATCGGGTGAAGCTCATGCATCGGGCAGGTTAGGGCTGCGTCTAATACGCTGGCTGAATCTTGACTCACGGGGCGCCTCCATTGATTCTAACGCCCATCATACGAGGCGTTATAACAAGGTAGCTTTTTTTTTAGGAAATTCCAAGCACGGCTGACTGTTTTACCGCTCTAATGCATTTAAAAACCGCGATGATCACCACAATCGGCGCGTTCAGGGACCGACTTGCACCGTAATATGGGTTTCAATCAAAACAGAAAATGCTATGGTCGGACCACGTTATTACGTTAAGACTGGTCCTTAAGGAATCCATCGCCCAAATAAGGCTGCGTTATAAATCGACGCTGGCGACCTTAAAACGCGACGAAGGCATGAGGCGGTTCAGTCTAAACACCTGTTTTACGACATAGGGAGTCCCATGGAAGTTTTTCAAGATAAAGTTGCTGTCATCACCGGCGCTGCCAGCGGCATAGGACAAGCGCTGGCAGAGCGCTGTTTGCAGGAAGGGATGAAGGTCATGCTGGCCGATGTCGAGGCGGGTGCCCTAACAGCAACCGCTGCAACCTTCCGGGCCCGCTATAATAATCCGATCGAAACCCAAGTGGTTGACGTCAGCGTGCTTGAGGCGCTCACAGCCTTGCGCGACGCGACCCTTGAGGCCTATGGCGCGGTGCACTTGTTGTTCAACAATGCAGGGGTTGGTGGTGCCGGTGGCGCCTGGACGGGCACTGAGCAAGATTGGGCCTGGGTGATCGGTGTTAACTTAATGAGCGTAGTCCACGGACAACGGTTGTTCGTGCCGATCATGTTGGAGCAAAACGAGCCTGGACACATTGTTAACACTGCATCCGTCGCAGGCTTGATGAGCGGCGTAACCAACGCGCCCTATTCCGTCACCAAGCATGGTGTCGTTGCGCTGACGGAACATTTGTACCGCGACTTAATAGTGGCCGATTCAAAACTGGGTTGCTCTGTGCTCTGCCCCGGCATCATTCGAACCAATATTGGCGACAGTGGCCGAAACCGTCCAGAGGCCCTGAAAAATGTTGCCTCAGTCGCTCTGACGCCTCAACAAGAAGCTATGCGAGCCCAATTTGCGGCGGTTATGGCAGAAGGCATGCTACCAAGCGCCGTCGCTGAAACCGTGTTTAATGGCATTCGCAACAATCAGCTGTATATCCAAACCCATGATCAATTTAATGAACGGATTATGACGCGTGCTAACGACATCACCCAGGGCATCAATCCGGACCCCAAGATTTTTCAATGGCTGAATTGACCAGAGAACGCCCTAGGACAATGGACTCCTCTGTTTAAACCAACATGGCGTCTATCTAGCGGGCCGGCGGCAGCGCCTTCAGCACTTCCCGCGTGAGGTCCCAATAATTAAAACCCTGAAGGCCATAATCTAAACCACGACGGACGATGACGACTTGGTGTGATGGTACGACGATCACAAATTGCCCTCGACTTCCTGCTGTCGCATAGGCGTCTTTAGGGATGTCCGTTCGATCATTCGGGACTAACCACCACTGCCCACCATACTGCGCCCTCGGATTGGTAGTAACCGGTGCTGGCGTTCGAATAAAGTCAATCCAATCTTTCGAGATCAATCGCTCACCCTTCCAGACGCCCTCATTGAGATACAGCAGTCCCAAACGGCCTAGATCTCTTGCATTGCTGTACACCTGGGAACTCAATATAAAATCACCGAACCGATCGGCCCCAATCAAGGTCTGATGCATCCCTAATTTCTTGAGCAGCCGCTGGCTCGGATAATGGTGGTAGCTTTGAACATCAGGCAAGACGCGCCGCATCGCATAAATCGCCAACAAAGTGTCATAGTTCTCATAATCCCAAAAGGTCCCCGGTGCCCGAACAAGCCCTCGTCGTCTTGCCGCCATTGCAGAGCTCTCACCCGCCCAATAGGCAAGGCCGCTGCCTGATTGGTATTCCATCCTCGAAGAATCCACTGGGTAGAGCCCACTGGCCATGTGCAAAACGTGACGTAATGTGATGCCTGATCGCGGATCGGCCTCGGATGCCGCCAACTCCGGCAACCAATCTACCGGTAACGAATCATCCAAACTCAAAAGGCCATCTTCGACCAACATACCGATTAACGTCGACGCGATACTTTTTGCCGTCGACCAGGTCCTAGTCCGCGTTGCGGCATCGAACCCTGGCGCATAACGTTCGAGCAAAACCCGTTCGCCCCGAGTAATCAATAAACTCACGGTCATCTGTTCAGCAACAGCCGGCTCAAAAGCCCATTCAGCAGCTTGCAGTAAAGCCGCTTGATCGACGTCGTTGGGTTGTTCAATCACCACATGGTCGCCATAAGGCCAATCATCCGCTGCGGCCACATCGCGAGCAAACGGCGTAGGCGCGTCGGGCAGTGCCTGTAAGACTTCCGAAGTCGTCTCAGTGGCAGGCGGCAGCACCATGCAGCTAAAGCCTTCACGAAAAATCGCGGTAACAGCTGTCTCTGGCGCATCCGTACCGACCGTGACCGATCGAGACGCCCAATCAACCTGATAAGGACCCTTTGCTGCCGTACCACGAGCGCCATCAAAGCGCGGTGGTTCGAGATATTTCAGTTCCTGATCAAAAACCTGAGTGAGGGATCTGTGACTGGTAAATAAGCCATTACACATTAAGACCGCTTGCACCCCATGGACAATTGTCTGCCGTTGGGCCTGCCGCCAGTCGGCTAAGGTTAGCGCACTAAAACCGAACGTTGAGATCAATGCAAGGCCCAGCATCCAAGACTTTGGCCCGTTTATAAATCTTTTATCGGTCATCACGCTTGAACCCTCCGCCCCTGATCATTTCGCGTAAATTCAACTTCTAATCAGGCGGCCCGGGCGGGCGCCCGTATCTTGGTCATGCTCACGAGTCTTAACCCCAGCCACGAAGGTGTTGAGGTAGCCTGAAGCCGATTGCAGTATCCTGCCACCACCGGCGGGCAGGTCATGGGTCACTTGCAGCGCGCCAAGGCTCAAACGCTCTAAATCAATCACATTTAAGTCAGCCCGTTGACCGGGCCGAATCCGGCCACGGTCACTCAGACCGAATAGATCCGCATTGCGAGCGGTTTGTTTAGCAACGATCAGCTCAATGGGTAGTCTAGGGCCCCGACTGCGATCGCGAACCCAATGCATGAGCTGATAGGTTGGCCCCACCGCATCAAAGATAAGATTGACATGGGCGCCCGCATCCGACAAACCAATGGTCGTGTTTGGATGCTGAATCATCTCGCTAATAACATTGAAATTACCCTCGACGAAATTAGCCCCGAGAGAGATCGCAAAATTATTACCGTTATTGCCCAGAAGGAAATCGTACACAAAGCTATCAATGGCCTGCCCGGCTTTTGCAGCCAGCGCACCCAAATTACCGCCGGCTTCGGGTTCATAGTTCATGGGCACTTCAAGCGGGAACATGCTGGCCGCCGCCATCCCCAACAAACCATAGATATTCTCCATCGAGCCAGACAGCTCCGGCTTAATATCCTCATCCGACAGGATCTTCGCTTTGACTTCAGGCTTTCTTAGGGCCTTGAGCCGCTCCTCAAAAGAAAGCGTTGCCAATTCTAAATACGTGCGACGCCGCTGAAACATATGGTAGGACTTCAAACTGGTCACAAATCCGATCGGTCGGGTCGCAATCTGCGGCACAACCGCCAGTCCTTGACCACATGCCGTTGCAACCAGGTCTAGGCAAGCGCGCCACTGATCTGGCCGATTGAAATTTTGCGCCAAGGTAAATGTAACGGGACAGCCACTCTGTTTTGCAATATCAACAAACAGCGCGACCTCTTGCTCCGTCGTTTGATGCTCTGGGCCAGCCAAGTCACCCACAACGCCGGCCGGTACGGCTTGGAACACCCCCCGTCCTGCCGCTTTCATGGCATTCGCCAGCGCCATCAGTTCGTCTCGCTCGGCGAACGTGCCCGGAATGGTTTCGCCCAACACACTCCGGTGCCCAACGGTTCGAGAGGTTGAAAAACCAAGCGCACCGGCTTCAACAGCCTGCTGAACAATCAAGGCCATCGCGCTCAAATCTGCCGCGGTCGCATTTTCATGTCGAAGGGCACGGTCTCCCATCACATAATTGCGCAGCGCACTGTGCGGGACTTGGGTGCCGACATCGAGGGTGTACTGCCGCGAGGCAATATAATCCAAATACTCCGGAAAGGTCTCCCAACGCCCCCATTCAATTCCCTCATACAGAGCGGTTCCAGGGATATCTTCAACGCCTTCCATTAACTCAATCAACCGCTGCTCACCGCCAGGAGGCGCTGGTGCAAAGCCCACGCCGCAATTTCCCATGACCACACTGGTAACCCCATGGCTAAAAGAAGGATCAAGCGTATCGTCCCAGCTCACCTGACCATCATAATGGGTATGCACATCAACCCACCCTGGGGTTGCGACTGCGCCATCGGCTTGAATTTCTTCCCGGCCTCGCCCCTCAAAAGTGCCTACGGCCTGAATCAAGCCATCTTGAATCGCAATATCGCCTGAGAACGGGGCGTCCCCATTGCCGTCAACAATCTGTGCGCCTCGAATAACCGTGTCAAACATGGGTCTCTCCTTAGGAACCTGAACGAATTAAAGTGTCCGAAATAGTGCATCCAGAATGCACTCGGTGAGTATTTACGGGACTAAACAATTTTCGAGCGGCCCTCGCCCCAATACCGATCTCGTAGCAAGCGCTTATACAGTTTGCCCGTTGGCAGTCTCGGCAGCGCCGCGTCATAATCAATCGAGCGCGGGATCTTTTGGCGCGATAAAAGCTCTGCGAGGTAAGTTAAAAGTTCTTCGGTCAGTGTCTGGTTCCCCAGAACGCCGTCAATGGGTTGCACCACAGCCTTCACAACCTCACCTAAATCCTCATTCGGCACACCAAAAACGGCGGCATCCTCAACTTTCGGATGACTGATCAAAAGGTCTTCACACTCCTGGGGATAGATATTGACGCCCCCAGAGATAATCATGAAGGTTGCCCGATCTGTCAGATATAAAAACCCCGAATCATCGACATAACCGACATCCCCCACGGTTGTCATGCTCCCGTCTTTTGAGGTCGATTCTGCCGTCTTTTCGGCATCATTGTGGTACTGAAACTCCGTTGCCGTTTTAAACCACAGGGTACCCGCCTCACCCGAAGGCAAGGGTGCACCCTCGTCATCTAACACGTGCAGGTCACCTAAAACGACTTTTCCGACCGTT
>JABGTE010000002.1 GCA_018647445.1 Gammaproteobacteria bacterium | reverse complement strand
TGCCTGCACAAACTCGTTCCCCATACCCATGAGGGCCCGAAGTGCAGTCGGGGCTGTGTAAAAAATATTAACCTGATGCTTGTCAACGATTTGCCAGCATCGAGAGGCATCGGGATAGTTTGGGATGCCTTCGAACATTAAGGTTGTCGCACCATTGGCAAGCGGTCCGTACACGATATAAGTATGACCCGTAACCCAACCGACGTCTGCAGTGCACCAGTAAATGTCACCATCATGGTAGTCGAAGACGTAGCGATGCGTCATGGCCGCTTGCAGCAAGTATCCGCCTGTAGTGTGCAGTACGCCTTTCGGCTTTCCGGTCGAGCCGGAGGTGTAGAGGATAAACAATGGGTCTTCGCTGTCCATTGGTTCAGCTGGACAGGTTAGGGGCTGAAGAATGGCTTCATCGTTATACCAGAGATCCCGTTCTGGTTGCATCAACACGGCCCCGCCCGTGTGTCGAACAACAATCACGGAATGCACGTTCGGGCACTGCTCAAGCGCCAAATCAGCATTGACTTTGAGGGGGACTGTTTTACCGCCTCGGACGCCCTCATCAGCGGTGATTACTGTTTGGCAGTCAGAGTCCAGAATACGATCTTGCAAGGCTTGTGGTGAGAAACCGCCAAACACGACGCTGTGAACAGCGCCGATTCGAGCGCAGGCTAGCATGGCGTAGGCGGCCTCTGGAATCATTGGCATATAAAGACAGACTCGATCGCCTTTTTTAACGCCACGCTCAATTAGAAGGTTGGCCAGTTGACAGACCCGCTGATGCAAGTCCTCGTAGGTGATGTGGGCCTGCTGGCTGGGATCATCGCCCTCCCATAGAATCGCAGTTTGTCGTGCACGCTTTGGGAGGTGTCGATCAACACAGTTATAGCATGCATTCAGTCGTCCACCGATGAACCAACCAGCGGTACCGTCCGTTAAGTTTGACTCGGTAAGCTCCTGCCAGGGTTCGGACCAGGTTAGGAATTCATTGGCCATCTCTGGCCAAAAGGCTTCGGGCGCCTCAATCGATTTCTGGTAGAGATCCTGATACTGATCTATGGAGAGATGGGCACGCTGCTTGGCGTTCTCTGAAACAGGGTATTGTTTGTCGTTCGTCATCTAAAACTCTCTAAACTTCAATAAGGCTTAAGGGTGCCATATTGTTCGCAGCTGGAAAACCTTAAGATAACCTCGCCCGATTGCATTTGCACAATCAAGCTCGAATTCAGCTGTCGTTAGACGACGCGTCGGTTTTAAGTCGCGGCTTTTTGGCTTTTTGGGTTTTTTGGGTTCGGCTGCCTCGAGTCATGGCCTGTTGGCGATCCTCGTCCGCGGTTTGAAACTCTGTCCACCAGTCGCACAGTGCGCTGATATTTTCGCCGCTATCGTTGCGGAGCAGGAGAAAGTCGTAAGCTGCTCGGAAACGCTTATTGGCGAGCAGTCGCAGAGGTTTCTTGCCGCGTCGAGCTTCGAGTCGATCTTGGAGCAGCCAAATCTCGCGGGCTGGTATGCTAAAGCGTTTTGGGATCGAGATAACCGCTTGTTGCTGGTGAAAGACCTGATCGGCCGCAACGGCCGCCGCATCGTTTTTCGAATAGTCATCTTTTTCAATGAGTGCCTTTTTATGATTCTCAAAGGGTGCCCACAACAGCGCAGCAAAGATAAATGCTGGGGTAACCGGCGATCCAATGGCAATTCGGTCGTCCGTTGATTTTAGTGCGAGCTGAATGAGCGCCTCGGCCCGACCCTCTTCTGCCATGGTCGGAAACAAAATGCCGCTGATTTGATATTGGCTTAAGGCAAGGTACGTGGACTGTGCAAATCCCGCCATAAAGAGCTTTAGGGTTTCTTCAAAAAGGCGTGCAGGCGGTATTTCTCCCAAGAGATGCGCAAGATCGATGATCTTCTGTTCGAGGATTGGGGATAAATCGAATTTAAGTTTGGACTTGAAGCGAATAGCTCGGAGCATTCTGACAGGATCTTCTTTAAACCGTGTCGTCGGATCGCCAATTAATCTGAGTTGTTTGTTTGTGAGATCATCGAGGCCCTGATCAGTGGGATCTAAGACTCGCTCGTCAGTTGCACAGTAGTAAAGCGCGTTGACAGTAAAATCTCGCCGGAAAGCATCAGACTCGAAGGACCCAAAAACATTGTCATCGAGTACATGACCCGCATCCGTTGATTTTTGTTGGTTATGTTGTGCCCTAAAGGTTGAGACTTCAATAATCTCGCGACCAAATCGCACGTGAACAATCTGAAACCGCCGACCAATGATCCGAGAATTTCTGAAAACTTTATGGACCTGCTGCGGGGTGGCGTTTGTTGCAACATCAAAGTCTTTGGGTTTAAGACCGAGAAGCAGATCGCGTACGCAGCCGCCGACGAGGTAAGCCGTGTAGCCTTGCTCTGTTAACCGAAGCACAACTTTGAGTGCCTCGAGGCTAATTTCGGAGCGGGGTAAGTGTTCAGCGATATTTGATTTTTTGCCCACGGAAGGTGTCTTAATGGCGTGGAGTGAGTGTAACAGATCGCATGCTAGACAGCTCATTGGGATAGTTTAAAAAGAAAGGGAAAGCCTAAGCTTTCCCCTCAGCGAGCATGGTTTCTTTATTATTATTATTTTTGCTTGGTGCTTATTATTTTTTTAGCAGCCAAGTGTTTTCACTATCGCAGGATGGGACGCATTTGGGAAGCCCCCATTTTGACCGTGCGCGGAGGGCAACAAATTACGCAGGTCAGGGCATCTCCAGCCGGACCGCTTCATAGAGCATAAAGCGAACCCTTCATAGCGGTCGCTCCACGGCGTAAAGGCGGGTTTAGCGCAGCGGGTTGGGTACTGGTTTAAGGCTTTGAACTGTCTGCATTTGGGGGCAGCTCATCAAAGTGGTATTGATGCAGAAGGACCGAGATGACTACAGTGTTTTTCCCATGAGTTTCGGTATGCGGTCAGTCCGCCAGTTTTTGATCGCGGCGCTCAAAATTGTCTTTGGATTGTCCGAGGCAATGGCCGGTTGGTTGAGAAAGGCCAAAGCTTGATTGAGGTTGTCGGCGGCCGATGCGGTATTGATCACAGGAGCATGGGTTTGCTTGCTGAGTTTTTGGCCATCTCTACCGAGCACCATCGGTAGGTGCAAAGTCTCTGGTGATTGCACACCTAAAGCGTTATATAAGCACGTTTGCATAGGGGTGGCGCTCAAGAGATCAGCGCCTCTAACAATGCGGGTGACCTTTTGAGCAATATCATCAATCACCACGGCAAGTTGGTAAGCATGCAGGCCATCTTTCCTGTGAACAATAAAATCCCCAAAGTCTTTACCATAGGTCCAAGTTACAGCGCCTTGCACGAGGTCTTTTTGCTGGATGGTTGTTTCGCCGACGCGAAAGCGCAAGGCGGATGGTTGCGATCCCGACAGTTCTCGGGTTCGGCAAGTTCCTGGGTAGAGTCCAGGATAAGAGCGTCTTGGACAGTTGCAAGAATAGAGGCGACCTTCGGTCTGTAAGATTGATAAGGCGTTATCAAAGTGTTGGAGTCTTTGGCTCTGATAGACCACTGGGTGGTCTGAGACCAAGCCATGATCTGCTAATTGTTTCAAGATATGACGGCCTGCACCGCGTACGGTTCTCGGCGGATCGAGGTCCTCGACCCGGATAAACCATTGCCCGCGAGCTGATCTTGCGTCGAGATAGCTGCCTATGGCTGCCACCAGCGAGCCGAAGTGTAAAGGACCGGTGGGCGAGGGCGCAAACCGGCCGACATAGTGTGGGTGGTTAGTCACCGGGTCTATGTCATCCTAGAAATGGACTAGCCGTGAAGCTGTCGTTCTTTGAGCTCATCGAGCGTTTTGCAGTCAATACACTGGTTGGCGGTCGGACGTGCTTCGAGACGGCGGATGCCGACTTCGACGCCGCACGTGTCGCAGTACCCGTAATCATCCTGATCGATCAGATCAATGGTCTTTTCGATTTTTCGAATGAGCTTTCTCTCGCGATCACGGGTTCTCAGTTCTAAGCTAAATTCTTCTTCTTGGCTGGCGCGATCGGATGGGTCTGGATAATTCGCCGCTTCATCTTTCATATGACTCACGGTCCGATCCACTTCTTCCATCAACTGGTTACGCCAATTAAACAGAATGCTTTTGAAATGCAACCGCTGTGGCTCATTCATGTATTCTTCGTTTCGCTTGAGCACGTAAGGCGTGAATGACGCAGTACTATCAGACCCGACATTACCGCTCGCTTTCTTGGCGGTTTGTGATTTGGCTTTTGGTTTTGTCGCAATCTTGGTTGTCGCGGTCTTTTTAGCTTTTGCGACGGGCGCCGGTTTAGGCGCAGCAGCTTTTGGCGCTATTTTTTTCTGAGCGATGGCTTTCTTTACCGGCTGCTTTGCTGCGGTGGTTTTTGCAGCAGCTTTCTTCGGAGCAGTCTTTTTTGCGACGGCTTTGGTCTGGGCAGCTTTGGTCTGGACAGTTTTCTTCGGAGCAGTCTTTTTCGCGACGGCTTTGGTTTGAGCAGCTTTTTTCGGTGCAGGCTTTTTTGGCGCAGCTTTTTTAGCGGCGGCTTTACTCTGCACAGGTTTTTTTGTTTCCGGTGCTTTCACGCTGACGACCTTTTTTGTAGCTGATTTTGATTTTGCGGTGATCTTTGCCGCCGTGGATTTTTTTGAGACTGGTTTCTTTACCGCAACCTTCGACTTAGTAACGGTTGGTTTCGCTTTTTCTTTGGCCAACTTCGTACTCTCTTTAGGACTTGGCTTGGGTGCTTTCTTGCCAGTTAGACGAGTAGCGGCCACGGTCTTCTTTGTCGCCTTACCCGCGACGACCACCGTTTGCTTCGCCGCTTTCTTTTTGACGGGCGCTGCGGCTTTACTTGCTAACGTCTTAACCGCTGGAGAAGGTTTGCGCTTGGCAACCATTTTGGCTCCTCGTGTTTTAAAAGACCAACCACTGAAAATTAGCGGCGAACATTAACAGAATGCCCAGCGATCGCCAAGACTAAATTTACTCTGTGAAGCCTGATTTCAGGAAAGCTCAGGATGTTAAGATGGGACATCCTTCAATTTATTGCGATAAACGATGATTCAGCGACCATTTTCTAAAAGAAGTCAGGCAATACCGGCGTTTAAAGCGATGGCTATTTTGGCGAAAGCGAGTCAAATGGCTCTGAACGGTCGAGACATTATTCATCTTGAGGTTGGTCAACCTGACTTCCCGGTTGCCAAGGCGATTCGTATGGCCGGCATTGAGGCGATTCGTGCAGGGCAAACCGGGTACTCTGATGCCAATGGGCTGCCGGCGCTTAGGGCTCAAATTAGCGATCACTATCGCTGTGTTTATGGACTTGAGATCGAGGAGCGGCGCATTATTTTGACGGCAGGCGCCTCAGGGGCTCTGGCCTTGGTCGTTGCGTTGCTCACAGATCCCGGTGATGGCTGGCTGCTGACGGATCCAGGCTATCCCTCGAATAGACGGTTTATAGAAGCCTTTTCAGGGATTGCACAATCTTGTGTGGTGGGTCCTGAGGATCGGTTTCAGTTCAGTGCCAGTACGGTTTCTCAAGCTTGGCAGCCCAATACGGTGAGCCTTCTGCTGGCATCGCCGGGCAACCCGACTGGAACCAGCTTGTCGAGGTCAGTGCTGAAAGACTTGGCGAAAGTGGTTGAAGCAAAAAATGGATTTTTGGTCTCAGATGAAATTTATCAAGGGTTAGAATACGGCCCGACAAAGCGGGTTTCTGCACTATCGGTGACAAATGATGCGTTTGTGGTCAATAGTTTTTCTAAATATTTCGGGATGACGGGGTGGCGGTTAGGTTGGGTAGTTGCACCAGACGGCGCGGAAGCGCCATTGATTAGGCTTGCTCAGAATTTGACTATTTGTCCATCGGTCCCAGCGCAATACGCCGCGCTTTCGGCCTTTGAACCGTCGGTACTCGCACAATTAGATTCGCAGTGTGACATCTTGGCTGAGCGTCGCGACCTGGTGCTTTCGAACATTACCGAAACGGGCCTGCAGGTGCCGGTTGTGCCAGATGGCGCGTTTTACCTTTATGCAAAGCTGCCTGAGCACTTCGGATCCGCCGACGATTATTGCACGCGGTTGCTTGAGCAAGAGGGTGTGGCGATTACGCCAGGTACTGATTTTGGTGATCATGATGCGCAACGATACGTCCGCATCAGTTATGCGCAGCCGCGGGCGGTATTGGAACAGGCACTCGAACGGATGGAGAGGTTTAGACCTTGAAATTACTCGGAGGCAGCTGGCAAGTCGGGATTTTACTGAGGCGTTATCAGCGGTTTTTGGCGGACGTTCAGTTACAAGGGGGTGAAATTGTTACCGCCCATTGCCCGAACACCGGGGCCATGACCAATTGTTGGCAGCCTGGAGATCAGGTCTATTTGTCTGATTCCAATGACCCAAGACGCCGAACGCGTTTCACGCTGGAAGTTGTGTGTCATCGAGGTCACAGGATCGGGATTCATTCCAGGCGTGCTAATGATTTGATCGCAGATGCGCTGAAGCGGGGTCGGTTATCAGGCTTTGAAGGCTACAGTGACATTATTCGAGAACATCAGTTTTTGGATAGTAGAGTTGATTTTAGGTTGGCGTATCCCGAAGACAAAGCGATGCTGATGGAGGTTAAAAGTGTGACCTATCTGAAATCGAAAGGACTGGGCCTGTTTCCGGATGCGCCATCAGCGCGTGCGCTTAAACATCTTTCAACGCTGATGGCTGCGAAAGCGCAAGGATTGCAGGCAGCGTTGGTCTTTTGCGTGCAACATTCTGGCATTAATCGGGTCGCGCCTGCCCTGGACATTGATCCGGCCTATGGTGCGCGACTGGCCGAGGCGCAAGAGCAAGGCGTTATGATTAAAGCCTTTAAAGTGAGTTTCAGATTACCCTATGCCGCGATCAGCAAGCCGGTGCCCGTCTGCCTCGGCCACGGCGGATTGTCGTGAAGCTTTGGCTTTGGTTCGCAGTTTTGGTGTTCGCTTGGGCGCTCGTCTTCGTTTTGAGTCTTGGGTCGGGCTATACCGACGTTAATTTGGGGGACATTTGGCGGCAGGGATCGCTTACGCAAACTGTGGTGGGCGAAGTCCGCTTGCCAAGAGCGATTTTGGCAACATTGCTTGGGGGCGGCCTAGCACTGGCTGGCGCCGGGATTCAGGGCGTGTTTCGAAATCCTTTAGCTGACCCCGCCTTGATTGGTATATCGGGGGGTGCGGCGCTTTTTGCGGCGATTTACATCGTTTTCGTATCGCAAATGGGTTTTAGCTTGGTGGGGTTGTCGGGCAGCGCTTTTTTGGGTGGGCTGATTGCGACACTGCTCGTGCTGTTGATCGGCGGACGGCAACCTGATTTGTCGACTATTCTGCTGGCCGGGATCGCGATCAACGCCATCTGTCTCGCAGGAGTTGGCCTGATGTCCTATCTTGCGCCAGATCAAACGCTCCGATCGGTGTCGTTCTGGGCGCTTGGTAGCTTTAATCATATTGGCTGGGCGGAGGTGTCCGTTGGATTGTTGGTTATTCCGGCAATGCTCCGGCTGATTAGTTTGTCCTTAGTGCTAGACGTGCTGATCCTGGGAGATCGAGAGGCGGCGCATTTGGGCGTCTCGGTGATTCCGCGGCGAATCGAAGTCATTCTATGGTCGGCCCTCATCACTGGGATTTCGGTCAGCCTAGTGGGGATTATTGCCTTTGTTGGGTTGATTGTGCCGCATTTTGTGCGCATGACGTTTAGCGCAAAGCATGTGTTCGTGTTGCCTTTTTCCGCGATCATTGGCGGCGGTTTGTTGGTTGCTGCTGATTTATTTAGTAGATCTTTGCTGGCGCCCATTGAGTTGCCGGTCGGGATTGTAACAACGCTTTTGGGCGCGCCTATATTTGTAATTTTAGTCGCCCGCTGGTCTAAGGGACTCTGGTTGTGATGTTGGTACTGGATCAAGTTGGGTTTCAAATTAATGGCCGTAGCATTTTAAAGGGCGTGAGTTTAGAGCTCGCATCAGGCCAGCATCTGGCCATCATGGGGCCCAATGGTGCAGGCAAAAGTACCTTGCTTAGTTTGATCATGGGTGACACTAGGGTGACCTCGGGTTGTTTGACCGTTTTTGGGAAAACGCCATCCGACTTCCAGCCTCTTGAGCGTGCTCAAAGAATTGCGGCTTTAAGCCAAAGCTCAGAGCTGCGATTCCCGTTCACCGTCGAAGAGGTAATTGGTCTTGGGCGGTATCCTTTTCAAGGTAAGCCAACAAGTGGCGAAAAGATTGTGCGCGAGGTAATGGATGCCTTGCAGCTTAATGCCTTCGCCCAGCGGTCAATGCTGAGCTTGTCGGGTGGCGAGCGGCAACGGGTTCATCTAGCGCGAGCGGTTGCCCAAATCTGGTCAAGTCCAGTCCCAGCACTGTTGCTCTTAGACGAACCGTTTGCAGCGCTCGACATTGCGCACCAAGTTGGGGTACGTCGATTATTGGCGCAAGTTTTAGCCGCCCATCCGGTGTCGATTGTCTCGGTGGTTCACGATTTAGGTCAGGCAACACAAGGTTATGATCAGGTTTGCTTATTGACTGCGCAAGGTCAACAACTGGCATTTGGTTCGCCAAGTGCCGTGCTTACGCCCGTCCATCTATCGGAGCTTTACGGTATTAAGATCAGCGAGATGCGCTACGCGGATGGAACGCCAGCTGGCTTCGGTGCGGCCCCTGCCGCACACATTGAGGGTTCATTTACTTAGGCGCTGTGATTTCGAGCACTTCTTGGTGGTCTAGTCTTGCACCAAACCGGCTGACAACACGTTTTGCCAACAGGTGCGCCTGCGCGGTTGCGTCTTCTAACGTCGCACCGCGCGTGAGGCCATACAAGACGCCGCCCGCGAAGGTATCTCCGGCGCCAGTTGTGTCGAGGGCTTGGGCCATCTCTGCTGGGACAAAGACGGGCTCGCCGGTGCTGCCAGAAACGATCGCCCCATCCCCGCTCAGAGTCATGGCAAAGCTTGCGGCGTACTCGCCAAGGGTTTGCGCTGCCTGATTGCGATCGCTGCAACCCGTCCAGAGTTTGGCTTCGTCTTCATTGCAAAATACTAAATCAATCCCATTTTCAAATAAGGTATTAAATTCAGTCTTGAAATTTTCAACCATGCCAACATCTGAAAGAGTTAAGGCGACTTTGACGCCATGCTGTTTAGCAATCGCTTGGGTTTTAAGAGCGGCCTCGAGCGCGCTCGGAGAGGTGACCAAGTAGCCTTCGATATAAAGGAACTGTGCGCTTGCCAGCACGGTTGCATCAATCTCAGCGGTGGACAGGGTTTGGGTGATGCCAAGATGGGTCACAAGGGTGCGCTCGCCGTCGGGTGTGATCATCGAAATACACTCCCCGGTAACGCCCGCCGGGCGTGCTTCAGCTAGATTGGTCGCAACGCTGAGATCAATTAAGTCCCGAGCAAAGAAGTCGCCCGTTTTATCATTGGACACCTTGCAGCTGTAAAATGTGCTGCCCCCCAAAAGGGCAGTGGTCACAACCGTGTTAGCAGCAGAGCCGCCCCCCGCGCGCTTCGACAACGTAATCTTTGAGGTATCTTCTAAGAGTGTAATGAGTTGCTGGCGCTCCGCTGCATCAACCAGCGTCATGGTACCTTTTACAAAACCGGTCTGCGAAAGGATTGCTTCAGAGACTTTGTATTCTGAGTCAACCAGCGCATTACCAATGCCGTACAGATCAATGCTCATAAAAATCCCTTATTGCTGAAGTGGTGTTTAAAGTGATTGCAAGGCTTGGTGGGCCTTCTCAAGGGTTTGATCAATATCTTCGCTCGTGTGGCTGGCTGAAACAAACCCGCTTTCAAAGGGCGATGGCGCGAGATAAACGCCTTGATCGATCATGCTATGAAAAAAACGATTAAATCGATCGGTGTCGGCGGCCATGACTGTCTCAAAGTTTGAGACCGGTCCTTGGTTTGAAAAAAAGAAACCGAACATGCCACCTTGCCCGACGGTGCTCAAGGCAATATCAGCGGCTTTGGCCAGGGTTGATAACCCTTCGGTTAGCCTTTGGGTAGTCGCGTGCAGATTCTGAAAAAAATCAGGTGTTTCAAGGGCATTCAGCGTTGCAAGCCCAGAAGCCATGGCGATGGGGTTGCCTGATAGGGTTCCAGCTTGGTAGACCGGGCCAAGAGGCGCGATACACTGCATGATGTCAGTGCGGCCACCAAACGCGCCGACGGGGAGGCCGCCGCCAATGACCTTGCCAAGCGTTGTGAGATCTGGACGAACGTTATATAGCCCTTGTGCGCCGCCAATATGCACTCGAAATCCGGTCATGACCTCGTCAAAAATTAGAACCGTGTCATGCTGATCACAAAGTGAGCGA
Source organism: Gammaproteobacteria bacterium (assembly GCA_018647445.1). Classification (GTDB taxonomy): domain Bacteria; phylum Pseudomonadota; class Gammaproteobacteria; order Pseudomonadales; family Azotimanducaceae; genus UBA9926. Next base: position 7,586 of record JABGTE010000002.1, on the reverse strand, counting down.
AGGCCTTCCAGAAATCCCGGCACTGGGCAGACCATGCCCATATTGCCTGCGATGGGCTCAACGATGATCGCCGCAATATTGCCGCCGTCTGCGGCAAAAAGTCGCTCGACGGCCTCAAGGTTGTTGTAGGGCAGTGTCAAGGTAAGCCGGGCAAGATCAATCGGCACCCCAGCAGAGTCTGGCTCGCCGATGGTCAGCGCGCCACTGCCAGCTTTGACTAAAAGGCTATCACTGTGGCCGTGGTAACAGCCTTCAAACTTGAGGATTTTATCGCGCCCAGTAAAGCCGCGCGCCAAACGGATCGCGCTCATGGTCGCCTCAGTGCCGGAGCTCACCATGCGCATCATTTCCATGCTGGGCAGGTGCTGTTTGATTTTCAATGCTAGCTCAGTCTCAACAGCGGTAGGTGCACCGAAACTGAGGCTATCCCCAGCAGCATCTTGAACTGCCTTGATCACCTGTGGATGAGCATGGCCAAGAATCATTGGTCCCCAAGAGCCAATGTAGTCGATGTACTGTTTTTCATCCTCATCGAAAAGGTAGGGACCGCTACCCCGTTTGAAATATGGGGGTGTGCCACCGACTCTGCCAAAAGCTCTGACGGGGGAATTCACGCCGCCAGGGAACAATTGTTGGGCCTGTTGAAAAAGCTGCTCGGATCGCTGCATGTTGGGACTCGTTTTTATCGTCTGACTAAAATCAGTGACCGGCGACTAGCTGTGATAGTAGTTTTCGATATCTTCCGGGAGGAGGATGCCAACGGGCCGGTCAAGTTGGGTTGCTGATACTCGCACAACGTACAAAGCTTGTACGCCGTCAAGGGAGATTATATCAAATGCTTCGTCCAAAGTGGCCTGCCAAGTGATTCTAGCAATATCCATGCGATCTGCCGGGATATTCCGAAGATCTAAAGTGTCTTGTCCTGGGTCCGACAATGCTCGTTGCAGGTCGGCCGCCTTAAGTAAGCAGTCATAACCAGACCCTGATTTGACTAATACCCAGGTGGGTTGGCTTTGAAGGACTTGTACCGCTGATTCTCGATCAAGAATGGCGCTGGCAACGACAAATTTGCGAGACATTTTACTTTCGACGGATGCTCGACTGAGTGCAAGGCTGCGGGAGTTCCTCCCTGTTAAATCGATGCCCAGCATCAAAGCTTGCGTCTGAAAAATGGACTTTGCACCAAAGCCATGGGCGGCTGTGATATTCGCAATCACAATACAAAGCATTGCTGGTAGAACGATTTCAGGATTCCGAGTCAGCTCCATTAAGGCCATGAGTGCCGCTAGGGGTGCTTGTAGCACGGCGCCCATCATGGCGCCCATGCCTAAAATGACATAAAAACCGGGCTCGGAAACCTGATCGCTCATCGTCGACGCCAGCTGCCAAAAGCCGCCGCCAGCCATGGCGCCGATGACCAACGTTGGGCCGATGAGGCCAATCGGCATTCCGAGTCCAAGGCTAATTGCAGTGGCGACGAGCTTTGTACAGCAGATCAGCAGCAAGAGCATCAACGGTAGAGAGCCTTTTAGCGCTTGATTGACGGTGTCGTAACCGACGCCCAAAATTTCTGGAACAACAAAGCCAAGCGACGCGGTGACCAGGCCTGCGAGAATTATTTTAACGGCAATGGGTTTGGGGGCTCGATCGTGACAGATCACCATCAGGCGTATGAGTCCGGCGGCAAGCACGGCAATGGCAATGCCCTCTAGAAAGATCCAGGGGAGATCCCAATAAGAGTCCATGGCGATACCCGGTATGAAAAACACGGGTTCATCCCCGAAAACTTGTTGAACGACCAAGGTGCCTGTGACGGCGGCAAGAATAACGGGCATGAAGCCGGCGATAGTGTATTCCAGAACGATGACTTCCATCGAAAAAATAACGCCGGCAATGGGTGTGTTGAAGGATGAACCGATTGCGGCGGCGGTGCCGCAGCCGATTAGCACTCGAATCGAATTATTAGGAAGCTTAAGCGTCTGCCCCAGTAAGCTACTCACGGAGGCACCGAGATGGATGGCCGGGCCTTCGCGGCCGCCAGTCTGACCGCTGATCAGCGCAATCGCGCCCGCGAAAAACTGCACGACTAAATTTTTTGCAGAAAGATAGCCTTGATGACGATGCAGGCGCTCCAAAACATGGGAGACGCCAACGCCTCGATTCTCTTGTTTGAGTAAGGCGAAAATGAGCGCCAGTGTCATGGCGCCGGCCGTGGGTAATAAGAAGCGCTCCAGTGCCGCGAGTTGCTCGAAACTTTCGGGGCCGCTGGGTAAGATCCGTGTCAGGACCTGCTCAACGAGCACTCTAAATAGGAGGATTACAAGGCCCGTGAAAAGGCCTGAAAGGATGCCGAGAATGGCGAATTGTGGCGCGGCATCGAGGGACGATAATGCAGATCGAAAAGCTCGGATCTGAAAGCTTGCGCGCAGATGAATCAGTCGTTTGATCAGCGTGTTCAACATTGGCTTGCGTTCCAAAATAAGATGTGCCGAGGAGAGTTTAACGGATCTGCCTGGTAACGACGAACCGCGCACGGTTGGTGGATACGGGGAGATTTGTTAAGCTCCTGTTTCGTTTAGCGTTCTGTGGCCCAGAGGGCCGTGAATATGTCCACTAACATCGTGGTTAAAACCTTTCGGTCAGATCGATTGAAGACCTTGCTCATTGGTCTGAGCATATTGGCAGCTGTTGCACTCCTGAGCGCTTACTATTTTGGTCGCCATGGTTTGCAGGTTCGGATTGAGCAGCTTGAATCAAAATTGTCTGAGCAAGATGTGCGCAATGGATCACAGCAGGTTCGAATTGACTCGCTTGAGTTTCGGATCGCTGAATTGACGCTTGGTGAGAGCGTCTCTGAGCTGGCGGCCACGGATTTGCAAGCAGTGGTCGTTCAGCAGCAAGGTAAAATTGCGAGGCTTGAAAGCGAGGCGATTTATTATCGAAATTTAATGTCCCCGGGCGCTGGTGATCGAGAGGTTTTTATCCATCGGGTTGATTTGTTGCCGAGTGACGATAACCGTTTTTTAAACTATGAGATTCTGCTGACTCATGCCGATCCAGATGGCGCTCACACAGTAGGTCGAATTGGGTTGACGCTGGCGGGTATCGTCGAAAATCGTCAGACGCTAATCGATGCAGGGGCGTCGGGACTGATTGAACCCGAGGCGCTCGAATATGATTTCCGATATTTTCAGAATTTCGCGGGTCAGTTAAGATTGCCAGAAGGCTTTCAACCAGCAACGTTGCTGCTTGAGGTGACTTCTGATGCGGGGAAGGTGCTAGAACAACAGCGGTTTGACGTGCCGATTAGGGAGGCATAAATGGATTTGATGAAGCGTGTGGGTTTGGATAGAGAAGAGTCGGTCTCTTTGATCGCGGAAAATTGCCATGTACAAGGTGAGCTGAGATTTAGCGCAGAGCTCATTATCAACGGCCAGGTATCGGGCGTTGTCACAGCGGATAGCTCGGGGAGCGGACTTAACGTTGGCACTAAGGGTGAAGTGGTCGGAAATCTGTACGCGCCCTCAATCATTATCAGCGGGCAGGTCAAAGGCGACATATATGCGTTTGGTCACATTGAGTTGACCAACACAGCGCGTGTGTCTGGGAATCTATTTTATCAGTCGTTGCAAATGGCCGCTGGCAGCAGTTTGTCGGGGAGCTTGCGGCAAATGGAAGCCTCTGAAATCAAGGCGTTGATGGTTTCAGAAGAAAATATCAGCCGGCGCACCGCGATTGGTCGTTTGGAGGCTGTCTCGGAATTGGCGTCAAAGAATGTCGATGACAACAATTCGATCTCATCAACTTAAAACGGATTAGAGCAACATGACAGTTCAAAGCGAATTATCGATTGGGTTTAGTGAGGCGGCGGCTAAAAAAGCAAAAGTATTAATCGATGAAGAAGCGAATGAGGCCTTAAACCTGAGGGTCTTTGTCACCGGCGGCGGCTGCAGCGGCTTTGAGTACGGATTCACCTTTGACGAAGATCTTGAAGACGATGATACTGCGATCGTTCAGCAAGGGGTCCGGCTCGTGATCGATCCGCTCAGCTTTCAATATCTTGCGGGTGCAGAGGTGGACTTTAAAGAAGACCTGCAAGGGTCGCGATTTGTTGTCACCAATCCTAACGCCAACTCGACGTGTGGTTGCGGTAACTCTTTCTCAATCGCCTGAAGGCGCGCATTGAAGAACAGGTTTGATCGCACGTTGTTTGCATGGTGTTTGCTCAAGGGCTTTATTCGATGATTTGGTTGAGCCCTAGTTCTTGATTAAGGTTTCTCGTAATAAGCTGACCCAAGGATTCACGTGAGCCTTAAACGCTTGCATCTCTGATGTCGCAACGGCGGCGGCATTAGGCAGGCTAACCGTCCTGGGATTGCGATGAACCCCGCCTACTAGAAACTCATAATGCAGGTGCGGGCCGGTTGCCAAGCCGGTTGCGCCGACGTAGCCAATGGTCTGGCCTTGCTTGATTTTCTTTGAGGCTCTGATGCCTTTGGCAAATTTTGATAAGTGCAAATATTTCGTGGTGTATTGTTCGCCGTGTTGAATGACCACAAAATTACCGGAAGCTTGATTGCGTTCTGCTTTTATAATTTTGCCGTCGCCTGCTGCCCGGACCGGCGTGCCTCGATTGGCGGCATAATCAATACCTCTATGGGGCATGGTCCGCTTAAGAATCGGATGCATTCGTTTTAAGTTAAAAGACGAGCTCACGTGAGAAAAATGAACGGGATCTCGCAAGAAAGCTTTGTGCAAACTTTCTCCGTTGTCGTCAAAGTAGCCGGTCTCGCCTTCTGAGTTGGTGTAGCGCAGCGCCTCATGGGTTTCCCCAAGATTCACAAAAGAGGCCGCAAGAATATTGCCTTCATCGATCAACTCACCATTGAGTTGCAATGCCTCGAAAACGATCGTGAATTCATCCCCCTCTCTTAAGTCGAGTGCGAAGCTGATATCCCACTGAAAGAGATTGGCCATAGCCATGATGAGGTTGTCTGACAGGCCGGCTTGTTTGCCAGCATGATAAAGTGAAGGATGGGGTTTACTAATCCGACCATGCAGCGTTTTTAACAGGATGTCGGGCCGCACGGTTTCAATCGTTGTTTGATATTCAGTGTTCCTAAGAGTTGTTATGAGTGTTGTGGTCGGGTTAATGGCATACCGCAGTTGTTGGATGCGACCAGTCGTTGTTTTTTGGACGTCGATATTTTGGCCTGGACGCAAGTCGGCGAGCGCATCGGCATTTTCTGTGCTGAGGATTCTTTGCAAATCGCCTGCGGAAAGTCGCGCTTTGGCAAACAGGCTCGACAGGTTGTCACCGTTTTTAACGGTCAAGCGGATCAATTGCGGTAAGTCGGGCGCGGGTTCAATCTGATCTGCTCTGACAGCAACGGATTGAGGCGGCTCTTTGGCGGGTATGGGGATGGTCACCGGCTCAGAAGGCGTGGGCGCAATCAAGGCATTGATTAATGCGAGCGCGGCGCAGACCGCGACTAGGAGGCCGGCGAGCTTTAGATGAGTGCTTGGGTATTTGCGCATGATAAAGAACGGTTGTTTAGGACTCGCGTTGCGATGTTAGGAATGCTGGCGCTTAAAATCAATGCTTGTTCTGTAATTCAAATCAAGACAACGGGCTAAAATCTAAGACGTGCAGACAGGCCGACGTGCGATTATCGTGCGATAATAATCGGATTGATGGGTGTTGATGCTAAAGGAGAATGGTTTGAAAGGTTCAGGTGATCAAATTGTTAGTGATTTACAGCAGCTTGAGTTGATTGCCCAGGTTAGTAATGAAGCGGCTTTGCGTGCCCATCTTGCTGAACAGCCACGAACAGTCTATTGCGGTTTTGACCCGACGGCAGACAGTCTTCATATTGGCAATTTGGTGCCGCTCCTTGCGCTGCGACGATTCCAGAACTATGGACACCAGCCCATCTTGCTGGTTGGTGGTGCGACTGGCCTGATTGGCGACCCGGGGGGGCGTGCCTCGGAACGAACGCTCAAGCCGAGGGACGAAGTGGCGGCCTTTGTTAACAAAATAAGAGAACAGGCTTGCCGGTTTTTAGACTTTGAGTGCGAAGCTAACCCTGCGTTGGTGGTGGACAATGCAGATTGGGTGAATGGTCTTGATGTCATTACCTATCTTCGGGATATTGGCAAACACTTTAGCGTGAACGCGATGGTTCAAAAGGAAACGGTGAAGCGTCGTTTGGAAGATGATAGCGCAGGCATTAGCTACACTGAGTTTAGTTATATGATTTTGCAGTCCTATGATTTCGCTGTGCTTTATCGGGATCACGGTTGCACGATTCAAATGGGCGGAAGCGATCAGTGGGGCAATATTACCAGTGGAATTGATCTGATCCGCAGAATGCAAGGTGGCCAGGCGCATGCGGTAACCTATCCTTTGATTACAAAGTCAGATGGTACGAAGTTTGGTAAAAGCGCTGAGGGTGCGGTTTGGCTCGATTCAGCGAAGACGTCGCCGTACAAATTTTACCAATTCTGGATTAATTGTGCCGATGAAGATGTTCTTCGGTTCCTTAAAATATTCACGTTCTTATCGACTGCTGATATTGCAGAACTTGCCGATGCGCAGCAAAGTCAGCCCGGGGCGCGGTTGGCGCATCGACGGCTCGCACAAGAGGTGACAACCTTGGTTCATGGCGAGTCGGCGGTTGCGGCCGTCGAACGAATCACGGCGGCAATTTTCTCGAATCGAATTGACGCACTAACAGAGCAGGACTTTGCGCAACTGGCGCAGGATGGACTACCGTCGACACATTTCGATCTTTCCGAAGTTGGGTTGCTGGCACTGTTGTTCGAAAGTGGTTTAGCAACGACACCGAAAGGCGAAGTGACTCTGGGTCAGGCTAAAAAGCTCATATTAGGTAATTCGGTTGCCGTAAACGGTGTGAAACAGATTGATCCAGAGTTTAAGTTACAAGCCAGTGCGGCGCGCTATGGTCGCTACCACTTGATACAAAAAGGCAAAAAGCAGCATCACTTGGTGGTACTGAAGAGTTGAGGCGTTTTCTTTATGCTGTCAGGGCTGCTGTTGGCGCAATTCAGCATTGGGCCGCGCCTTGCTTTGAAGGGTTTGGATTAGGCGCAAGGTGGGTGCGTTGTGGCTTGGCGATATGCAAAACCATTTCTTAATGTGTGCTGCGATGAGCCAAGCAAAGGATTTGAGTGGTCGCCGTGACGACGCAGGCGAGTGCGCTGCGCGGGTTGTATATATTTGTGAGTCATGGCCAAGAAAATTACGTGCCGCATGCGAGAAATTGGTGGAGCCAGGCGGGATCGAACCGCCGACCTCCTGCGTGCAAGGCAGGCGCTCTCCCAGCTGAGCTATGGCCCCAATTTCTCAGGATGCGAGCCTATCATACGGATGTGCTCGATAAATGTCAGTGTTTATTAGGCAGTGCAATGAAGCGGCTGCCCAACTATCTGTAATCTGGTGGGTCTGGGTGGATTTGAACCACCGACCTCACCCTTATCAGGGGTGCGCTCTAACCAACTGAGCTACAGACCCGATTATCAGAAGTGTGACGCTGAGGCGGCGTATTATACGCAGGTCCGGTTTT
>JABGTE010000062.1 GCA_018647445.1 Gammaproteobacteria bacterium | reverse complement strand
GGCGGACTGGTACAGCCGCTGGGTTGTGCCAAGCCGGAGGTTAATCGTGTCGACGAACGGGAACTGACCGGCATCGGAAAATCCCTTGCCAAACAAATAGCCTTGGCCTTGATCCAGCGCTAAAACCGATTGATTAAGTGCATTACGCGTCGTTGCGAATTTGCCTGGATCGCTGTACTCATCTTGAAGATTGCGATCGAATAAGGTCACGACCCCCTTGCCGGGATCCGTGGGATTAAACGCGTAGCTTTTGGTGTTGCGATTGTCGTACCAGATGTCATCAACCACGGCCATCGTGGCGTTGCCCCAATGAACTTGCTGCAGTCTGTTTCGCGTTTTAACCAGCGCTCTGGGTTCACGCTTAAAGGGTGCCTCGAGTTCGAGCAGTTCATCGCGAAAAGGGACTGTTTTTTTTGGGTCACCGCCGTCCAGGGCCTGAACCCAGGTGATGGTTGCCGCCTGATCAGCACGCCATTCAAAGCCGCGCTTTTCGTTTGTAGTTGCCATGAAGCCTTTAGCGCGCGTCTCTTCAACAGGTCGGTCAATGAGTTGGGTCACGAGCCTGCCCGCATCAGTATGAATATTGGTCTCTGCAGCAAAGCGGTAATAAGGGACCAAATAAGAAAACGGTCTTTTTACTTGTGTCACCATGACGTATTGGCCATCCGGCGAGATCTCAACGGATGCGTACAGCGCAGCGGATTGCCAAAGTTTTGCTCGGCCGTTTAAGGTGATGCGATATAACTCAGACCGGGTGAGTTGTTCAAAATTAAAGGCGTCAGCTGGGCTTTTCAGTAAATCCTGATACGTACGATTTTGAGCTTTTTCGCCCTGACTGACCGAGACGGTCGGACCGGTTGGCACTGAGCGTCCGGCGTCGATGAGTGCCGCTCGAGACTTAGGAACAATTTTGCTCAAAATTGATTGACTGTCGGCGGCCCAGGTAAAGGGCGAGCCCAAATTCGCGTTGAGAAGGCGCTTTGATAACCGCCGCGCTTTTGCGTTTACAACGTCTAAAACCCAAAGCTCAACGCCTACAGCGCTGGTATGGGTGAAGGCAACGGCTTGTTCATCGGGTGACCAGGAAAAATAAGCGAGCTGCGGCTTTTCGGGTAGTCCCGAGACGGGCTTGGCCCTCCTAGGATGGCCTGATTCAGGTTTCACCGCATCCTTTGGATTGGCGCCGCTCAGCGTCTGAACCTTAATGTCGCGATAGTAACGAACCCGGCTACCAATATTTTTCTGAGGGTTCACTCTGAGCCCACCCAATCGTAGTTCCGGTTCGGAGAGGGTTGCGATGGGTGGGTAAAGCGACCGAGCCAATAAAAGCATGGCCGTACCTTTGCTGTTCACTCGGACACTTGGTGCCAATTGGGCCTTTGCGAGGCTTGCAATGTCTTCGACCGGTTCTTGGTAGTTGAGACTTGCAGATACCGGTAAGGTGATCAAACACGCGAAGATAATTAGTAAGTAGTGTTTCATAATTTGAGGGGGTTCCAGCGCTGTGAGTTTGCCAGTTTAATTGAAACGGGATGGTTTCCGTGCAATCTTTTGAGGGACTGAGCGGCTGGCTTTAAATTGGCTTGGGGCTGCCGTTTATAATTGGCGTTCCCGAAACGATCAGAAATAACTGATGATCAGTTTGATCGCGCAGGACGATATCTGACCGAGCAGCATCAGCGTAACGAGCAGGAGATTGTTTTGGCCCTTAGTGCAGAAAACACCGATTACAGCATTGACCACCTCATGCTGGGCGCATCCGATTTAAGCCTGGGTAAAACGTGGATCGAAAATCAGCTCGGGCTGCCGGCGATGGATGGTGGTAGCCACCCAGGCCAGGGAACGCATAATGCTTTGCTCGGGCTTGCAGATAATTGCTATTTGGAAGTGATCGCGCCGGATCCGACGCAAGTTTTATCCGAAACCCTGGGTGAACATCTGTTGGGGTACAAAACGCCACGCCTGCGCACCTTTGCTGTGCGCTGTTCGAGTTTCGAGGATCTTGTCCCGCGATTGGCTGAATTTGGGTTTGGCCATAGGATCGTGAAGATGTCCCGAGAGACGATTACGGGCAGCTTGTTGTCCTGGCGACTGTTGTTTGTCTCGGGCCATCCTTACGGTGCGAGGATGCCGTTCTTCATCGATTGGGGCCAAAGCCCACATCCGTGCCGCGATCTCGCCGTTGCGGGATCGTTATCTCAAGTCGCTGTGCGGGTGACGGCTGAGTACAGGCCCTTTGAGCGCTTGATGCGGCAGCTTGACCTGCCTGTTGTGGTAAGCCAGGCCGCGGCGGGGCTGGTGGCAACGATTGCGTGTCAGCAGAACGTAATCAACCTCTAGTCGACGTTAAGGATTGATCCTGAGGGCCATAAGGCAGGCTTCATGCGTTAGAGAATGCTCGTTGAGCGGAGGACACTTCGATAGTAATCTGTATTCAGCGCAAGCGTGAGGGGCTTAATATTTCATAGAGGAATTAATTATGATCCGGAAAATAGCTTTTTTAGTCGTTATGATGAGTGCAGCGGGGATGATGCCTGCGCAAGCGGAACACCATTCTGCTTTCGATAAAATGAAACAGATGGAGGGCACTTGGGAAGGGAAATTGACTCGGGTGACGGGAGAAGTGG
>JABGTE010000208.1 GCA_018647445.1 Gammaproteobacteria bacterium | reverse complement strand
CGCTTCACTCATAGGAATCCTCTATCGGCTAATGCCTGCGTGGGTTTTTAAAGGCTAATAAAAGCCATGCTGCTACGACCAAATTTTTTAACCGCGATCTATCGGGCCTAATCAGCTGAACTTAAGTGTCTCAACTGAGACCTTGATGTCAACCCTTAAGCCGCACCCTGTTTGCTACCGGGATCAGGCGCCGTTAGAGCCAGCATCCTCCAACCCATTTGCCTAGGCGTGGGCCACGCCCTAACGCTTGGCGTTCATCAAGCCCTGGCGCCAGTGGGGCCCCCGGATGCAAGGCCCAAGACGAGTCAAGCGGGCGCGCAAATCATCACAAGAACCTAGTTGAGCAACACAGCCTAACCTTGATACTTTACTAAAAGCTGCAGTGGCTTCGCGCCTCATATTGACGTTATGCTTTAGGCTTCTTGCAAGGACTAATCTCCATGAAACTGGGCGTACTGCTAGCACCAATCAATGACGCCAGCCGGCAAAAATCGATTGCAGAGCAAGCTATAAGATTTGAAGCCTTGGGCTTTAATAGCCTTTGGACGGCCCAGGCGATGGGTCGCGGCTTTATGATGACAGATCCTTTATTAACCCTTGCGACGGCGGCGGCAGTCACTCAAACGATTCAGCTCGGCACGGCCGTGCTCCAGCTGCCGCTTTATGCGACGCTGGAACTGGCCCATCGCATTTTTTCACTGCAGCAACTCTGTGGGCCTCGTCTGCTGCTTGGACTTGGCGCCGGCTCGACAGCCGCGGATTTCAAGGTTGCTGGCAAAGCGTACGAGACGCGCTTCAGCGATTTTAGAGATCAACACAAAGAGCTTAAAAAAGCGCTTGAAACCGGCCAACACTTGGCTAGTGATCTCTCACCATGGCCGGACCTTCTCGGCGGACCACCTTTGTATTTAGGGAGTTGGGGTAATGGCGTTGAGATGGCCGCGCGAAACTTCGATGGCTGGATCGCATCCGCCCACTATCGAAGCACCGAGGAAATCATTGAAGCCCACGCGCAATATCGCGCGTTTGGTGGCAAGAAGGCTATTGTATCGACGCTGCAATTAACCCAGGAGACCGACCTCGGTGCCCTACGTGGGCAGTTATTGGCATTTTCTGATGCTGGATTTAATGAAACCGCCGTGATGTTTTTGCCCGGCGGGCCAAAGCCTGAAGAAGTCATCCGTCTATTGGATTAGTGGGCCCCTGGTAACGCTTAAACACGGGGTCTGTCGATCCGTGATAGCCTTTGAGCAAATCAATATTCATTAGCCATGACAGACTTAGCGACTGGCGCGCTGGCGCCCCTACACAATCGAGATTTCCGGTTTTTGCTGGCGGGCTTTGCCATCGGGCAGATGCTGATGCCGCTGCAATTCATAACCCAAATTCTTTGGGTGCAGTCCACAGCGCCCGGCAACATCTGGCTGATCCTAGTCGCCTTCATCGCAACCTCCCGGGGCCTAGGCGGCTTGGCATTTGGGCTCTATGGTGGTGCTTTGGCGGATCGATTCAATCGAAAACACCTCCTCCAACTTATATTGGGATTGCAGGTCTTAACGACCTCTGCGATTGCGGGTTTTATGTACCTAGACCTAAACGGCTTATTGGGATTCGGTGCCTTTTTTATTCTCACCTTTTTATCGTCCGGACTCCAAAGCATCGATGCGCCAACCCGACTTGCAATTGTGCCCGACGTGCTCGGTCAGCGATTAACCCCCTCCGGGATCTCGCTCAATCAAGTCTCAGGTCAAATTGCGATGCCGGTCGCTATCATGGTAACCGGCATCATGATCGATCAGCTTGGCTTTAGTGGGGCCTATGGAACAACCGTGATTGGCTACCTCCTTGCTATGATCTTGATTGGCATGATGCGCTATGCGCCCAGTGCCCAAGTACAATCACAGCAATCACAGCCCTACGGCTTAACCCAAATCAAAACCGATATTTCCGTTGGCCTGCAATACGCGCGCAGGGAACCGGTCATTCTTTGGGTGATTATTCTGCTGATCCTACTCATGAGCCTGGGTTATCCCGCAACCGCCAGTCTGGGGCCGACCTGGGTGACAACAGAGGTCGGCGTTGCCATACCCCGTATGGGCTTTGTGATGATGTTTTGGGGCATTGGCTCGTTCGTCGCAGCCTTGATGCTGGCTCGATTTGCCAACTTTGTTCACCGCGGCGCGCTCATCGCCTTCGGCGCGTTGTTATTTTCACTCTCCTTCGTAATTTTCGTGTTGGGCAAAACCGAACTGAACATTATGATCGGCAATTTTGGCTTGGGCGCCGGTATGACAACGATGATGGTGTCTAGCACGATTTTAATTCAGCACATTGCGCCGAGCGACATGCGCGGCCGAATCATGAGCATCTTTCAACTCAATATGGCTTTCGCGCAGCTGATGACCATGCCAATCGCTTTGCTCGCGCAATGGCTGGGCCTCGCCGCTTTGTTTCCGGTGCTGTCTTACCTCACAGTGGCTATGGTGATTTTGGTCCTGTTACGGCAGCCGCAACTCGTTCAAGCAAAAATACAGCACCCCAGCGATTAGCGGTTTAACCCGAAATCAGATTGTCCCCGGCGACCCTCCACGTGAAATGAGCCTTCGCCAATCAAACGGCTTTCGTCGCGCTAAAAACACTGCATTAAATGACAGCAACCAGACCGTTCAAAAACCATTACGTTCGCCAAGACCCCGGCCCAAGCGCCCCAAGGAGGCGCGCCGCCCGAATTCAAACCCAAACTGATCCTCAGAGAACGGCGCTACCAGAGCGCCGCATCCCAACCTGAAAAGTGCGAGGAGAAGACTGCATTAGGCAGAACCAGTAATTTTTTTCTGATGCAGCATGAATTTCCCTTAGAATACAAGACCAAGCATGGGAGATTTGCGTGACCTATTTTGAAGCAATTGTTTTGGGCATTGTGCAGGGCCTGACTGAATTTTTACCGGTTAGCAGCAGTGGCCATCTCGAGCTCGGTAAGGTGCTATTGGGGGATACGAGCTTGCCCCAAGAAAGCATGATGTTCACGATCGTTGTGCATTTGGCGACCGCGCTGAGCACGCTGGTTGTATTCAGGACCGATGTATTACAAATCACAAAGGGCTTATTCAGCGATCTGCGCGGCCCAGAATGGCAGTTCAGTCTGAAAATCGTTCTCAGCATGATTCCTGCAGCCCTTGTAGGCGTCCTTTTTTCAAAGGAACTCGAGCTGCTCTTCGACCGACAAATCTTTTTGGTTGGCGCGATGCTCTGGCTCACCGGAATTTTATTGTTTATTGCCGATCGCGCTCAAAATACCGAACGCGATGTGACCTACGGCAATGCCTTCGTCATTGGACTTGCGCAAGCAATTGCCATTTTGCCTGGCATTTCACGCTCCGGGGCCACCATCTCAACCTCTGTGATTCTAGGAATTGACCGGACGCGCGCCGCCAAATTTTCGTTTCTGATGGTGGTGCCTTTAATCTTTGGAAAAATCGCTAAAGACCTAATTGATGGCGGCTTTCACGTTGAGTCCGGCGAAATGACCGTGCTTGCGGCCGGGTTTATTACCGCTTTTGTGACTGGCCTGGTTGCCTGCCAGTGGATGATCTCTCTCGTGCGCCGGGCTCAGCTGCGGTACTTCTCTTACTACTGCTTTACTGTTGGCGGCCTGGCGGCGGGTTACGCGCTTTTCATACAGTGAGCTCTTTGAAAGCTTAAGCGGGTTAATGCCCTAATTCGCCGAGCACTCGTTTCACCGAGCGCTTAGAAGAACAAGCATATCGCCCTGGCTTCAACACTTTCTCGAGGGGCGGCAGAACCCGCTTCATAATTTGGGTCATCAAACGCGCTGTGCAAGGTCGGTAAGAAGGGCCGTTCAGCAGAATCATAAGTTTTAAACATCAATACTTCATGCCGCATCATTTTCGGATAGAAATACCACTGATGCTGCTCAGAATAGCAAGACTGATAGATTTCAACCGCAAAGCCCTCACCACTACCGTAATTATGAAGGTCGGTGGGCACGAGCTCCGGCACCGTGACCGATCGCGAATCGCAGACCGCAAAGGGCGCATCCAAACCATCTGCATCAAAACGCCGCCAGAGGTTGTAAACCGCAATGCGGCTCGGCGTCTGCTCAATATTTTCAAGCAACGGCGCAAT
>JABGTE010000003.1 GCA_018647445.1 Gammaproteobacteria bacterium | reverse complement strand
TAATCAATCGGTTTTAGCGCTGGATCAAGGCCAAGGCTATTTGTTTGGCAAGGGATTTTCCGATGCCGGTCAGTTCCCGTTCGTCGACACGATTAACCTCCGGCTTGGCACAACCCAGCGGCTGTACCAGTCCGCCTACACTGACCGGGTTGAACGGCTCTTGAGTGCGATTGACCTAACAACTGGTGATTTACTCGTGAGCATTGAGTCACCTAGCACCTACCCCAACTACTATCTCAGAAATATTCGCTCGCCTTCTCTGACGCCAGTCACCGATTTTGAGAACCCTTATGCCGCGCTAGCCAATACACAGAAGACGTTGATGACCTACCAGCGAGACGATGGCTTGAGTCTTTCGGGCACCCTATACCTACCGGAGACTTATCAGCTGGGTTCGGATGAGCGGCTTCCACTCTTACTTTGGGCCTACCCAGTTGAATATAAAGACGCTAAGAGTGCAGGACAAACGACCCGCAACCCCAATGCTTTTACCTATCCCTATTACGGCAGCCCAATCTTTTGGGTGACCAGGGGTTTTGCAGTGCTGGATGATGCCGCATTCCCAATCGTGGGTGAAGGTGAGGCTGAACCGAATGACAGCTTCCGCCAGCAATTGGTCGCCAATGCCACCGCCGCAATTAACGCTCTTGATCAACGCGGCATCATTGACCCGGCAAGGGTTGCCGTTGGCGGGCATTCCTACGGCGCCTTCATGGTGGCCAACTTGCTCAGCCATTCTAATTTATTCGCAGCCGGCATTGCCCGCTCTGGGGCCTACAACCGAACTTTGACGCCCTTTGGGTTTCAACGCGAGGAGCGCAGCTATTGGGACGCTCCTGAGGTTTACTATGACATGTCGCCGTTTATGCATGCGGATAAAATGAAAACGCCGCTTTTGCTTATTCATGGCGAAGCCGACAACAACTCTGGGACTTACCCCATGCAAAGCGAGCGCTATTTCAATGCTCTCAAGGGCTTGGGTGCACCTGCGAGGCTCGTGATTTTACCGAAGGAGAGCCATGGTTATCGGGCCCAGGAAAGTGTCCTGCATATGCTTTGGGAGCAAGACGAGTGGTTGCAACAACATCTGATGCAGCCCTCAGACGCGCCTTAGGGCGGTAGATCTAGCCCCTGGCTCGGTGCTGCTTTGATTGTTGGAAGCCTCGCCCCAACCGAATCACGAGTGGTTTTGCCATTTTGCTGGCTCGATCAACTCACCGTTTTTCGTGTTGGCAAGGGCTGGCCTCGGTGTCCGTCAGACTTTAACCCGCGGCTAATCTCTGATTAACTCAAACTTCCTTGCCAAGGCCCCTTTGATGTCTAAACCGCACCCCATGGATAACATCATCGTTCGTCAACTTCGGTTTGACTTCGGGCAGGCTGAGCAGCGGTGTGTTTGGAGCCAAAGCTCCCCAGAGTTCTCAATGTTCATCAATGCGCTCGGGCTCCATGTCCCTTATTTCGAAAAATTTCTCGTTAAAGTGATGCGGCAATACCGCGACGCGTTAACCGACCCTACGCTTGCGACAGATGTGAAAGCCATCATTGGGCAAGAGGCCCATCACGCTTACAATTTTGTTCGTTGGAATCAGGTCTTGTGCGCCCGGTATCCCAACTTACGTCGTTTAGAACAATCCGCTGAGTCGTTCTTTCACCGTGCATTTGAAGCCCGCAGCAAGCAGTTCAAGATTGGATTTACCGCAGGCTATGAAACCTTCACCTTTTTGGGCGGCATGATCATTTTGGATCGCTATGAAGAACTCATGGCTGAAGCTGACCCTGATCTTCGAGCGCTCTGGGTCTGGCATCAGGTCGAAGAAGTTGAACATGGCGCCGTTGCCTTTGATTTTTACCGCGCGCTGTATCCAGACGATCAATGGTATCGCAGGCTTATGGTCGTACAGGCCTTTTTCCACATCAGTTGGCAGACCTTTAAGGCCTATCGGCTCATGCTGAAACACGAAGGGTATTATCACTCCGTACGAAAAGCCGGTAAGGGCTGGCGGTTTTTCTTCAGCTTTGCCTGGGATCTTGCGCGCAGCGCGCTGCCTGTTTTTAGCAGGCATTATCATCCCCGAGAGCATCCAATCTGCAATGAGCAACAAAACCCTGTAGCCATTGCATGGCGAGACTATGTTCTCGCCGGCGGCCAACCGGAACATCTGGATTCAGAAACGAGCAAGCGTCTGTCTGCCCCTTTACAACCCCGATCTAAAGCAAGAGAGGCCTAACATGAGCAATCTGCATCACACTACAAACCAGCTGTGCTTCTCCGTCATTGGACATGCCATGACCGTTCTTTTTATCGGACTGGTTGCTGGGGTTTTTCTTATTTTTTCACTTTTAGACGCGGTGACTCTTTGGCCACTACCAGCCTGGGAGGTCACCATCCCTGGCTCAACGCGGGGCTGGCAAGCCGCGCACGTCGGCGGCATTTTAAACGGCGTGATGATCGCCGCGGGCGCCCTACTAATGGCCAAACTACAGCTTGAGGGCAAGCCCGCACGATGGGTCGGCTGGGGCCTGATCATCACTGGCTGGGCCAATACGGTTTTTTATTGGGCCGGTAACTTTGCCCAAAACCGTGGGCTTTCCGTTAGCGCGACACCTTTTGGAGAAGGCGATTTGGCCGGCGCGATTGCTTTCTTAGGCGGTGGCGTCGGAATGCTCTTCACGTTTGTCGCCATTGCTTTATTAGGGCGCCGCGCCTTTGAATTGGCGGGCCAAGCTGCCAACACTTTCGATTCATGAAAGCCATTGCCTAAGACCTTGGACCTTGGAACCTTGCCACGATCTTGCAGGCCGTAATCCGGTCAAAACGATCACTGAACCAGCATTTACGGTTTCAAGGTTGATCTTCTCCGCCCGTCCATGAATACTTTGCATATGTTATACGCACTCGTTTATCAGCCTACTGCCCACGGCTTGCTGACCCTTGCAACCGCGCTGCTCGTAGTCGTCAGTGCGGATGCCGCGCCACGTCGTCTGGCGTGCCTGTCAGAGGCCGGCGAGACCTCCGCACGATATTGGTCTGAACAAGCAAAAAACAATCGCAATTTCGGCAACTTCGATAAAGCCAATCAGTTTGAGCAAAATGCGGCTTACTGCGAAGCTTCAGAATACGGTAGAAAAGTTGTCGTCACGTTCGATACCGGATCCAGCGCAACGGATATCCAGTCGGCCGATTTTCAACTGTATACCATCTGCGGGTTCGAAGGCGGGCATATCATTCCAGCAAAAATCTACCAAGATAACGAGACCTACACGGTCTCGTACTATCACAACTACTACCGAATGATGCGCTACTTCCACATTGACCGAGACGATCTAACGGCAGGCTTTGTCGACCAACGGGATTTCCAGTGCCGGTTTGAGTCTTATGACCTCTCAGATAAGTTACTGTAGATCCGCTCAAGAGGTGCGCTGACGTGACCATCATCGACATACTGACCACCGGTGGCACCATCGACAAGATCTATTTTGATCAGAAAAGTGAGTATGAGGTTGGCGATCCTATTATTGGACCGTTACTGACCTCGATGAACGTTGGCTTTGACTTCACCGTTGAACAGCTTATGCGCATCGACAGCCTAGACATGACTGACGCCCATCGCTCAATAATATGCGAACGCACCGAACGGTCATCTTCTCAACAGGTTTTGATCACACATGGGACAGACGGCATGATCAAGACCGCCCAAAGATTGTCCAAAATAGACGGTAAGACCATTGTCTTAACAGGATCATTGCAGCCGGCTGCTTTTGCCCGCAACGATGCGGTTTTCAATATCGGTGCTGCCGTGAGCGCGGTTCAGACGCTTCGATTTGGGGTTTACCTTGTTATGAATGGCCAGATTTTCACGCCCGACAACGTGGTAAAAAACGTGTCAGAAAATCGATTTGAGCCTAAGCCAGCCCTGCTCAGTGACGGCCCCGCACGTACTCGGCCTGTCGCGAACCCGTAATGCCACCTAAATAAATTTAGGGTAGGCTTTCCCGACACACAGGGTTTATTGTCAATCCGTTTTTTAGAACCGAGGTCTTTTCTGTTTGCCCAGATAGACTATGGCTTTATCGACTCCAGCAAATCCTACCGGGCTCGACGGCGTTCGATGAAAGCTTGCCGATCGACTTCAGGCAAAGCTTTTAAGCGCGCCCGCCTATCGGACATGATCTGATCGCGCGCCTCAGGTGACATCGCCTCCAGTTTTGCCTTACGGGCCTCGCGCAACGCATCTCGCGTCTCGGGTGACATCGCATCCAGTTTTGCCTTACGAGCCTGGCGCAACGCATCTCGCGTCTCGGGTGACATCGCATCCAGTTTTGCCCTACGGGCGTCGCGCAACGCATCTCGCGCCTC
>JABGTE010000004.1 GCA_018647445.1 Gammaproteobacteria bacterium | reverse complement strand
TAACTCTCCTTATTGTCACAACCCAAAGTTCGCTTTGATAATCCTTAACAATCTCATGTTTGACAATACCGACGTCGTTTTTTCAACCGACAGCCCAATCTTTGATCGGTTACGGTTCTTGTCTGCTTTAACCGCCGCGCAAGCGCAATCCAGCCTTTTTATAACAAGCGTCAATCACGGTCAGTTGTTTTACCGCATCGTTTGCATCCGTCCAAAGCGAGTGACCGCGCTGGACCGCGCCTAAAAAGGCATCGAGCTGATAAGCATAGCTCGAACGTTTATCAAACGTTACGCGGCGACTGCCTTGCACACCGGTCACGATGAGCTCATGGCCCAGTTGCGGCGCCAGCGGATTGCGAAGGGTCATCTGTCCTTCTGAGCCAAAAACCTCGACAACCGCCTTAAAGTCGACATCTGCTTTCATACTCCCTGTGATCATTGCTGTCGCTCCAAGCTCGAAGGAAAGAGACGCCCTCATTTCAACGTCGACTTGGTCAGGATCAGTTATTGCCGTCGCGCTCACCACAACTGGTTCGGCCTGCATGAGATGGCGGATCCAGCTGATGGGATAACATCCAATATCCATCAGAACGCCACCGCCGAGGCCATAGTTTCGGCGAATATCATTGCTCGGGATCGGACCCTTGACTTGAAAGACCGCGTCGAGGTGTTCAACCACCCCAATTTCTCCTGCTTGCATAACCTCGACCGCTGCTTGAAACAGCGGGTGGTACCGATAATGAAAGGCCTCCATGAGCACCAATCCGCAAGCAGTCGCCTGGTCGCGCATTTTCGTGACCTCAGCCGTATTCGACGCCAATGATTTCTCACAGAGCACATGTTTCCCCGCTGCCAGCGCCTTTACGGTCCATTGCGCGTGCTCAGAGATCGGCAGCGGGACATAAACGGCATCAACCAGGGGGTCATCCAGGACCGCTTGATAATCGCGGTGGACGATCGGAATTGCGTGAGTTTCTGCGAATGCTGCAGCCCGGGTCGGGTCCCGCGCCGCAACACACCTCACGCTAACAAAAGGCTCGCCGCTTACCGGCTCAAGCAGTGCCAAGGGCGTAATCTTAGCCGCGCCCAAAACACCAAAATTGAATGTCACCCAACCGCCATCATAAACCGCGCATTCATGTGCAAGTAGGCATTTGGATTAGGATGCTTCGCCCAAATGGCCTGCCATTCTGGTGCGCTTGTCCAAGTTGCATTGGACTTACGTTCTTCCATACTTTCCCACTGAATGATCCAGCAGACATTGGCTTGACCATGGGGGGAAACCTTTGGATCAGTGCCAGCAACCTCCGCTTCAATTCCAGCATCCATCCAAAACTCCAAGACGTTTAAATTTGCCTTTAACCACGGACCGGCAAGGTCCTCGGCCCAGATCTTGTAGGCAGCATAATCTGGCTGCGCAATGGTGTAATCTCGAATTTCAAAAATTGGCTGGGTCATGACGTTGCCTCACGGTTGATTCACTTAAATTTAGCATGAACTCTAGCCGTTGCGCGTGTCCAGTTACGGAAAAGGGCACCCAGCTTGGCTCCGCGTGGGCCGTCAAATGTCCCAAATTGCGACACTGCCCACAATTTATCGGTTCAGCCTGCAGCACAAGCAAAATTTTAGGGCTACCCTGGCCTTCCTGCCTTGCTTTACTAATGGTTGATTGCAGATTCGCGCGGCGCCCCTGCCACCATTCATTTGTAGAACCATCCTCCTGCTTAGTTATCGAAGCAACGAGTCATCCGCACATTTTTCAGTCCCAGGGACCGGACAGCCTGACCTAAGAGTACTAGGCGATTAGGCGAAGGCGCTCGCGAGCCCGCCGCCCGCGATGCTCAATCAACGCTTAAGGACATTGCCAATCATGTGTGGACATGATTAAGTCGAAGGCAACTTCACGCGCGCCTGACTGGTTATGTTGATGCTGCGCGCTTTTGCCACCCTGCGTCCACCAATGGGAATGACACTGTGTTTCAACGCCTGTTTTTAAGGAAAACCCCGAACCTATTTTTTGATGCGCTCGCGCTTGTTGGCTGCCTAATGTTCGGTGTTTTTGTTTTATGGCACTTCCGCTACTTCACCCTATTAATTGAATCTGATCGCAGTTATTTGTCCCTTGTTATTCTGTTCCTTTACATACTCATCACGGCCTACTGGCTCGCGCAATGTCACCGCCTGGGGGCTTTGCAAGCCGCTCTGTCAAAGCTCACGGTCTCCTTAGACGGCAACAATGATTACCACCGTGCAACAATCTACCTTGCGCTCCAACAAAAGATTCTAGGCCTACCCGAGGACCAGGCCCCCAGCAGCCCGCGTTCGGTTGCGAGCCTCGCCGATCATTTACAGAATCCGCATGCCCTTGGTTACTTTGTGAGCGATCTGCTGCTGAAACTCGGACTGATGGGCACGGTCATTGGCTTTATTTTGATGCTCGGACCCATTGCGGAAATTAAGCAATTTGAGCCAGCTTTGATGCAACAATTGCTAACCGCTATGAGCGGCGGCATGGCGGTTGCACTGTACACGACGCTTACCGGTTTGGTGACCAGCACTTTGATCAAAAGCCAATACCATCTAGCAGATCACACGGTGGTGCAGATAATTAACACCATGGAATCGCTCGAACCCACAGCAGGCTCACAGGATGCGTCACCCCAGCCTTAACCGGCATCATCAAGAAGAGGTTTTCACGGACTTACTGTTCAATGCTCTACTGGGTTTTGTCTTTATGTTTGCAATGGCCTTCCTGTTGATCAGTGATCCCGAAAAACAGGGCGATATCGAAACCAAGGCGGAGATGCTGATCACCGTGCGTTGGGCAGACCAACACCCCGATGATGTTGATGCCATTGTTGAAGACCCTAACGGCGACATTATTTGGTACTACAATCGGGATTCTGGCCTTATGCACTTAGATCGAGATGATCGCGGCGTATTTGCTGACCAAATCGAGCGCGGTGGCGATCGTATCATCAATCCAATCAATCAAGAAACGGTC
>JABGTE010000211.1 GCA_018647445.1 Gammaproteobacteria bacterium | reverse complement strand
GGTGATGACGAGGCTAAGCCGCTTACAGACGGCTTGCTGTTGATACGTTACCTGTTTGGGTTCTCTGGTGAGTCGCTGATATCAGGCGCGATCGGTGCCGAGGCTACTCGCAAGACGGCGCAGGAAGTGGAGGCTTATATTCAAGACCGGGTGCCAGCGCAATAAGCCCTGCACTGTAAATAGGGGAGTCGAGTACTAAGCGCCTGTGACCCGCTTGAATGGACGCGTAAGGCGTCGCGTTAGCCTGCCTCCTAAGACATTCCGGTCGATAAGAGGTTCTCAACCGGCTGATACAGGGCCTCAAGGTAGGCGACATCATCCGCTGCGAGTTCAATGGTAGTTGCCTCAACCAAGTCCGCAAGCTGTGAGGCCTTTGATACGCCAACAACCGGGCAAACAACACCCTCAACGGTAAACAACCAAGCCACTGCGATCTGGGCCGGGGTTTTGCCATATTTTTCAGCTATCTCGACCACCCGGCCCGCGATCTTAAAGATGTTGTCGCCCTGATACAGGGATTCGGTGCGCTTTCGGTCCTGGCCTGAAGATCTAGTGGTAGAGCCCTTATCAAAACCACCTTGATAGGCGCCGGCCAGGATACCTCGGGCTAAGGGCGACCAAGGCGTGACGGCTACACCCGTTTTAACGCAATAGGGGATCATCTCGCGTTCTTCCTCACGGTATATCAGGTTAAGGTGATTCTGCATGGAGATAAATTTTGTCCAGCCGTTTTGGGCGGCGGTCATTTGAAGTTCTGCAAACTGCCAGGCAAACATGGAAGAAGCGCCAAGATACAACGCTTTGCCAGCTTTAACGACATCGTTCAGGGCTTCCATGGTTTCTTCGATCGGCGTCTGGGCAAGGCCCGGAATACCATGAGGATGACGATGAATAATCAGTTGATCAACATAATCATGTCCTAAGCGTTTGAGCGATTGATCAATCCCTTCCATGATGTGTTTGCGAGACAGCCCGCCTTGGTTGGGCGCGCGCCCCATGGGCATCGAGACCTTGGTGGTGAGCGTGTACTCATCCCGGGGGAGGAGTTCTTTCAACAGTTTGCCCACGACGATTTCAGAGGCACCGATCCCATAGATATCGGCGCAGTCGAAATAGTTCACCCCGTGTTCGATGGCAGCTTGGAAAATCGGGCGGGCGTCATCGGCTCCCAGCGTCCAGTCGCCTTGATGACCCTGGCCGGGCTCACCAAAATTCATGGTGCCTAAACACAGTTTGGAAACTCTCAGGCCGGTGTTGGTACCCAGTTGATGTGACGTCAGCATTTGCTTCTCTCTGTTGTTTTGATGAATTGTGAAGGTTATTTCGGGGATATTCAGTCTTCGACGGGCGAATCCTGCCTTAAGGAGCGCTGGTGCGTCAAACCTATTTCAGAAATTAATTCGGAATTATTCAGCGGCGCCCATCAGGTCTTGGACTTGGTCAATGGGCAGGGCTTTTACCTTTGCGCCTTGAATCCAATGATCGTTTCGTTGGTAACCAATGTGTTGAGGATAGACTCATCTACCGCCCGGATGACAGCTTCAAAGAGCGGGTCAAGCTGAGTGTTCGGCATGAATTGAGTGGTCGCGAGTTGATCCACATTTTGGTTAGCCATTTCATTTGCCGTGCTAAAGGCCAGAAATAAATTCCCCGAGTCAGGCCGACAAATGGCGATTGACCGATTTCACAATGTGTGCGGTCTGCTGGTAAACCAAATTCAGTCTCGTTGGGCAGGCCTTCGAACGTTTGCATCGGATGGCAACTTTGTCGTCAGCGCTGATCCTAGGCTAGCCGGATATGTTTGGTTCGCTGGACAGGGCGGTTACGGCTTTGAGCGCGCGCCGGCAATGGCGGAACTTTTCTGCCGGCGAGTGTTAAACATGGTCGTGCCGCCGCTTCAGGCTGGCATCTTGCCGTAGTTTGCGCCGGCGCGGTTAGTCCCTTGAAATTGTCGATAAGCAAGGCGCGCCTGATTAAAAACATGGCTTTGACCTAACGCTCGGACAGCGCTAGTCTTTTAGAGGCGGGTTAGCTGACTTTAGAGGGTCTTGAAGTCGCTCAAATGATAAAAATTAGAATCAAAATGCCGAAAATATACTATTCGAAGGCAAGTAGTTTAAAGTAAGTTCATCGCCTAGAAACAAATCAGCACGCCAAAGCGATCGATGGTGCTGAGGAGGAGCCACATATGTTATCTGCAACAGAACTATACGCTCTGACACCTTTGCTGAAGGGGATCTTGTGGGTAGAAGTAATTGTTTATCTCGGGATTGGTGTGTACGAAATATTAGATGACTTTCGAGTAAAGCCTCAATCGTGGATGACCCTCGGCAGTACGCCGAACAGCTACTTGATGATTAAAGAGAAAGTTGGGCACAAGATGCATGGCGGTTTGTGTTTTTTGTTGGGCTTTATAGCTCTGAATGGATTGATTGAAGGCGCGGTCACCCGGTTTGAACTGGAGTTATGTTTCGTGAGCCTCGCACTGCTCATGATGACCATCTGGATGACCCTAATGCCGGGTCGCTTGGGGCTGACGGTCATTCTAACGAAGCCTGAGTTTTGGTTGCAGATTTTGATGTTCGGATGCTTTTTACCGCTGATCCAACCCTGGGTGGTGGGCTTGTGTCTCGGCTTGAATCTTTGGGGGATTTTGGTGAATGTCCTGCACACGCGTCGGCAAGTGCTTACGCCGTTTGCTTATCAAACCCTCCGGCGTGATGCGATTGAGGCGGGTCTCGGTGAACGAGAATTGAGGTCCTTTGATACGTTGGCGGGACATAAGCCAGAGTAAGGTTGGCGGTTAACATTGTAAGAAGGATGATGGTTGCTATGCTGATTTTGGGAACCGTGTTTCGGGGCTGAAAGTATTGGAAAAATAGTATTGGCACGATTGAATGTAACGTAACGAACACTACAGCCTGAGAGCTGACGCAAGGATGCCTGTG
The DNA here is from genome assembly GCA_018647445.1 of Gammaproteobacteria bacterium. Lineage (GTDB taxonomy): Bacteria > Pseudomonadota > Gammaproteobacteria > Pseudomonadales > Azotimanducaceae > UBA9926. The sequence goes on along the minus strand of JABGTE010000211.1, from coordinate 8,383 downwards.
GGACCAACCTACTCAAGAATGCAACGATCTGGGCCGTTAACCTTTAAGGTTAAGTTCTATCAAGGTCTAGGATCAATCCCGGACACGGTGAAGAACTGGGTCATCAACACACTGGTGTTGTTTTACTATAGTCAATTGTTAGGTTTGGATGCCTTTCAGGTCTCCGCCATTCTAGCCGTCGCTATGGTTTTCGATGCCGTAACCGACCCGATCATCGGCGCCTTTTCCGACAATTTACAGAGTCGTTGGGGGCGGCGGCATCCCTTGATGCTGATTGCGGCCTTGCCACTTGGTTTGGGGATCTATCTCACCTTCTCGCCGCCCGTGGGTTTGTCTGAGTTGGGCCTTATGGCGTGGCTGCTGGTCTGCATGGTGCTCACGCGCGGTATGATGACGCTGTATCTTGTGCCTTGGCTGTCCATCGCCTCAGAAATGTCGGATGATTATAGTGAAAGAACCTCGGTCATGGCGTACCGCTACGCGGTCGGCTGGGGTATTGGGGTGTGCTTTCCTTTGTTTGTGTATAGCTTTTTGCTCCCCAGCACGGACGCCTTTCCAATTGGTCAGATGAACTTAGCGGGGTATCCGCTCGTTGGGCTTGCTGCAGGGTTGTTGCTCACCGGCGGCGCGTTGGCGACGAGCCTGCTGACGCTGAATCAAGTGCCGTATTTGAGACAACATGTCGACGTTAGCGAGTCCTTCAGCCTGTCACTTATCCTTCGGGATTTGGGTCGGTCCCTGCAGAATCGACAGTTCGTTTTACTCTTCGTGATCGTGATTATGATTTCGGCCATTGGCGGCACCACGGTCAATCTTACAATCTACATCAATACCTACTTTTGGGGTTTCAATACTGCAGATTTACGCTGGTTTGCGTTGTCTGCGCTGGGCGCCTTTATTGCGTTTCCGCTCATCGCTCTGGTCCAAAAGCGGTGGGAAAAAAAGTCGATCATTTTAGTTTGCATGATCGTTTCTGTGCTCGATGGTATTACCCTGATTAATCTTCGATTTTTCGATCTACTGCCAGAGAATGGCGACCCAAGATTGCTGATGATTCTAGTTGGAATGGGTGTTGTGGCCGTTGCCATCGCGGTGATTCTAGGGGTCATCTCGGCATCGCTGTTGGCTGATGTGCTAGATCAGCACGAACTGCTTACGGGTTATCGTCAGGAAGGTATGTTTAATGCGGCCTTGTCGTTTTCGGGTAAGGCAGTTAGCGGTATTGGGATTATGTTGGGCGGGCTTTTAATGACCCTTATCGAATTCCCAACACAAGTTGACCCGAGTCAAGTTCCGGACGACATGATATTTCGCCTTGGGCTCGCGGTTGGGGTTTTGTTGCCCTTGCTGTACTTGATCCCGATTGCTTTGGTGACCCGGTATAAAATAACGCGCGCCGTGCACGCGTCGATTAGAGCTGAGTTGGATCGCCGAGCGCAGGCTTTAGGTTAAGGCCTCTGCGCCCTGTGTGACCTGCTCGTGGCACTTTGCTGCGTGCAGCCTCAGGATGCGCATCTACACCGAATGTTATGACAAAGTCGCCATCACCAGTTGAAGGCTCAGCGCGAACAGGCAGAGCGTTGATAAAACGAATAGGCCGAACCGAAGCGGTATGGTGTTCACCAAGGCCTGCCAAAGGCTATGGGCGATTCTGATGCTCACGTAGGCCCACGCCAGTTGCGCATTAAGGCCATCGCCTTGTCCCACTAAGGTGAGTAAGACCACAACTGCATAAAACAACGTTGGCTGTTCCATAAGGTGTGCATAGTTATGGGATTTCCAGGCGGTGATCGGTGGTAATTGGGGGTCAATATCTTGTCCGCGCCCACCGGCGCCAGAAAGGTCGAGGCCGGCTTTGGGAAGGGCTGGAAGCCGGGTTGCGACCATCCAAACTAACATGATTAAAGACCAAAGAATTAAAATTGCAGCTGGGGCCAAAATGGGTGCGTTCATGATGTTCCTTTTGGAATCCGTTTAGATGTACCTTGCGGCCGGAATCACCGGGTGTCAATCGAGGTTTTTGTAGATCATTTGAGGAAGCTTTTAGCATCTGCGACTTCGTTGCCGTTCATCACATCCAAGTGTTCATAATATAGGCAATGCATCTGCTAGGTATGAACGAGTTTAAGTTGAAAGCCGTCGAGGTCTAAGTACTGACGAGGGGACGTGATGATGGCGATTGAGGTTGCGGGGCCTAGGTCGAATGCGGATGGTGCATAGCGATGGTGCCAGTTTTTTGTGTCTGAGGATAAGGTTTTACAGGTCTTGTTCAGTATGCGATGTTTATGGGGGACGTCTGATGCCGTGCCGTGCACGGTAGCTCCCTGGCCTCAAGTGTTGGCAGGCGGTGGGTTTGCGATGACGCAACAGAAGGTTTCAGAACGCCTGTTTTCGCAGGGATGCGGTTGCAGACTCAACCCAGTGTGGTGTGTCTTTGAGATACGACAGCAGGGTTCGTGCTAAGGCTCAACGATCAGGGCTTGATGATGGTGGAACAATGACAACGAAAAGAGGAGACGGCGGTAGGGCAAAACGCGCGTTCGAAGCCTTATTGAATGGTCAAACGCTGAAATTTGTCATTTATGGCGTGTTGCTTCTGAATTTCGTCCAGTATTTTTTCGAAGAAGCGCAACAAGCAAGGTTGATGCTCAGTGCAGAAAGTCCGCTGCTAGCTTGGACGGGTGTTTTTGTTACCACCATCGATGAGTTGGGCTGGATTGGTTTGCTTTTGGCTTTTGAGTTTGAAACCTATTGGTTGTCATATCAGGCGCTGTCGGTGCGCTGGGTGCGATTCAGTCTTCAAGGGCTTCGATTGATATGCTATGTGCTTTTGGCGCACACCATTGTGAGCAATCTCAGTGCCGCGAAAAGCTATTTAGCAACTGATCCCGAGCCGAAAATGGTGGGCGCCTGTACCCTAGCCGATCAAGACATTTTTTATAGCCAGAATCTCGCGTATCAACGCATCACCCAAGACAATTGCAATGCCTTGACCGCTGATGAGAGGCTCTTTCATTTAGCAACCAACGTGGTGACGGATACGTCAGGCTATCAAATGGCGGGCTGGCACACTTGGATCAATTTACAAGATGCGCTTCTCTGGCTCTTAGTCGTTTGTGCGATAGAGCTATCTGTGCGGCTTCAAAATGCGGCGGTGATAGAAGGTCGATTGGTCTTACTCGCGACCATCGCTCGATTTGGCTACGGCGTACTGATCTTCGATGGGCTCTTTTGGCTGGTTACGGGTCACTACCTTTACGCCTTTGATCAAGCATTGTGGATCGGTGGTTTCTGGGCAATCGAGTGGAATCTCAAGCAATGGCGGGCAGCGATCGCGGACGGCTCTAATCATGATGAGGTTAGAGCGTAATGGGTGGGCCAGCATAGAACCGCAGCACAATGCCGTGTTCAGTTCCCGCCGTGTTGATCAGAGCCGAGTTTCAGGGCGATCATGTCTCCCCCGAATATTCTTTTTAGGGTGTAAGTAGCCGATTGTGAGCCAAGCCAGGGCCTGTCCTAATTGTCACGGCAATAGCACTTTAGATATCCACAATTTGAAAAAATACCGTATCAGCCAATCAAGCGCCGGCGCTTTGGCGTTTGATATTGCGGTTTCCTTAGCGCCAGAGCAGCAAATTAAAAAACTTGAAGGTGCTGGATTTGTAGGTGGTGCGGCGCTGGCTCCTATGCCGCGCCAGTTGCCTGTCAGCTTCAAAATAAAATCGTGACGCTGAATGGGGCGCAGATTTTGCTGCAGAGTGTGGAAAAACGGGCTTGTTGGTCTGAATCGTTAGCGCTGCCTGCAAGCTTAGGACGCACGGACGCATTGTCTCCAACTCGCCCAGTTACGATCTATTAGGCAGGTAGTAGGACGCAATTACTCTGCCAAAATCTGGTGGGCAAGGATCAGTGGCAGGTCTGTGACGAGCGTTGGCGCGCTGAAACCGGTAATCGTAATATTCGCGCGACCGCTTGGAATCGTACAACAACAGAATTGTCCTCGGGGTCCGGCCAAACTAATAAGGCGCGCCCAGTCGATTACGAAGCTGCTTGATTCGGTAAACTTTGTCTGAGCGTATGCAGGTACCAATGGACAAAATCTTGCAGCGTGGCCTCAAATTCAGGGTGGTATGGACCTGGTTCAAAAAACCGCGAGTTTACGCCTTTGCTGTTACGCAAAATAATGTACTCATCTTCTTGCGTCGTATGGTCCCATAACCAAATTAGGTCTTCGACGTCATAATCAACCCCCGCTTGTGCATCACCATTGACATACCAAACGATCTCTACGTCGGTCGTAGTAAGGGTCCTAGGTAGAAAACGGTACAAGACGCAGTGATCGGGATAATTCAGCATGAAGGTGAGCGGGCCCATCTGATAGTCGCCAGCGCCGCCATCATAACCCTTGATATCGCCCATCAACGGCGCCACGGGTTGCCCATCTCGGCTACCAGTTACATACCCGTCAAACAAACCGTATCGACTGGTATAGCTGCAGGCGCCAAACCCTTCCGCATCAAGGTAGATCTTGCGATAGCTGGTGCTCATTCCATCGACGCCGGTCACCGCATCGCTGCGAGCGAGCATCGCATTAACGACCGGCTCAACCTTTTCCTCTAAGTCTTTGAGGGTGTGCATTTTTGCGTAGGCTCTGTGAGAGGTGGCGCAGTGATAGCACTCAAGATAATTCTCAAGGACCAGCTTCCAGTTGGCGGGAATATGATAGGTTTTTTTGTGAGCAACCTTCGCGGACTCGAGTTGGTAGGCGCCGAGGGGCTTGTCCAAGTTCGACAAGGGACCTATAAAATCAGCCGCATTGGGGTCACAGTTGATGAAAACCAGCCCCATGTAGCTCACCAGCCGAATCTTCTTCAGACCATGATCTTGGGCGTCGAAATCGGTCGACACGTGCATCTCTCGAGCCGCGCGCATTGAGCCGTCCAAATTGTAAACCCAGCCATGATAGGGGCATACAAAGGTACTGCGATTGCCGCAAGGCGCTTCACAGACCGCGGCACCGCGATGCCGGCAGATATTATGCATGGCGTGGAGCTTGCCCTGATCATCGCGAGCGATGATGATGGAGTCTTCGCCAATCTCGAGCAGCTGATAATCGCCTTTATTTGGGATTTCACTCGCATGCAGAGCATAGACCCAGCTTCGAAAAATGAGATGCTCGAGTTCCCGTTCATGCACCAAGTGCGACCGATAAAAATAGGAATCGATCGCGTGATTGGGGCGAGCAAGCTCCGCTGCGAGCTTGCTGCTTAGTTTTTCGATTGAGTCATCAACATCCGTCGCAATCAAAGTCACGCTTAGGTGCCTCCCGGCGTTCGTTGGTTCAGGTTCTGCTTGATGATCTTAATGCGAAATGGCCGGTGTTTTTCGACGTCGCTTCGGATTAAAAATGGGTCCATCAATCACTGTGCAGGGCGCGAGTAGACGTGTCCAATGGAGTTCACGCTGGTAGTAAATCTCAGCGACATACTCTTCGCCAATATCGCCTTCTGGCATTTCAAGCTGAGCAAAGGCGATATTCGATTTTGCCGTTGGGCACCAAGCCGCTGAGGTAACCGTGCCAATTTGGCGATCACCCTTCATAATAAAGGAGTGCTCGGCGGGCTTATTGCCGTCGACATTTAAAATGGCAAATCGATACCGTGAGCCATTGGCTTTTTCCTTGAGCAGGGCAGTCCTGCCGTTGAATAGGGGCTTTTCAAGGTCCACTAACCAACTAAGTCCCAGCTCAAAGGGGCTGCGCGCGCGGCCTGGACGAACCATTTCTTCAGCCGGGACAAAATCAACGCCAGCTTGAATAAATCCGGTTTCGATACGTGCGATGTCCAACGCATAGCTGCCAAATGGTTTAATAAGGTATTCTTTGCCCGCATCAAAGAGTTGATCCCAAAGGGTTTCGGCTTTCTCTGGTGAAACCCAAACCTCGTACCCAAGGTCTCCGGTAAAGCCCGTGCGGCTCACCATCAGTTTTTCGCCTTCAAAATCATAAGTGCGCATCCCAAACGGTTTGAGTGTATTGAGATCAGTCAGGCCCATTTCCGTTAGCGACGTGCAGGAGGTCGGACCTTGAACGGCTAGCGCCGCTAGATCTTCAGTCTCATCCGTAATGGTGACATCAAAGCCCATGGCGCACCAAAGCAGCCAGTCGATGGCGCGCTGGTAAGAGCACAACCGGTAGTCTGATTCCCCCAGTCTGAAAATAGTGCCGTCATCCATGACCATACCAGCATCGTTACACCAAACGGTATAACCCACTCGGTTGATACCGATTTTGGAGATGTTTCGGGTGGCCATTCGATTGAGATAGGCCTCAGCATCGGGCCCTTGAATCCGATACTTGTTCATGGGAGAGAGATCAAACACGCCGGTCGTGCTTCGAATTGAAAAGTACTCAAGCTCAACATCGAAGAAGGCGTTGGGGGTCGTGTAGCCCATCCAATTGCCCCAATCATTGATCTCACAACGCTCGGCAACCCGTGAGTGGAAAGGGGTTTCTAATAGCATGGTGGCGCGCGTGGGTTGGTTCATGCCAGTTCTCCCTGTCGAATAATTTCCTGAGCTGAATTCTTTCCAGCCAAGCCCATTAGGCCGCCGCCAGGATGACTGCCGGCGCCGCAAAGGTAGAGACCGTCGATGCCTGTTTGGTATTGGCTAATGCCGGTTGCTGGGCGGGTCATTAGCACCTGATCCATGGTGAGTTCGCCGTGATGCCAATTGCCGCCGGTCATACCGAAGGTGGCCGCAAGGTCAGCGGGGGTTAACAGTTCTTCAGCCGTGATCAATGACGCGATGTCAGGCGCGTAGCGCGTAAGTTCCGCAATCACGGCGGCCATGAAGGGCGCACGTAAAGCCTCCCAGCCGCCTTTAGGGTTCAGCGGGGCATACTGCACGATAGCGGATAAAACATGCTGCCCATTCGGCGCAAGACTTGGGTCGTTAATCGATGGAATGCTGATATCCATGACCGGCCGGGCAGAGCTTTCATCATACTTCAATGGATTAAAAGCTGACTCCAGGGCGTTCAGACTCGGTGCAATCACCAGGCGCTGACCGAGTGCGCTTTGATCCAGCCCGGCGAAGGTCGGGAGACCGGAAAGGGCAAGGTGAACTTTCACTGTGCCGCTTTTAAAGCGAATCTGTTCGATTCGACGAACCAGGCCTGCCTCCATATGTTGATAACCCAACAAGGACTTAAACGTTGTCTTGGGGTCGGCGCTGGACACGACGAGCTTGGCCGTTATGTGCTCGCCTGAGCTCAAAGTGACGCCGGTGACCCGATCAAAGGTTTTGTCGATGCTCGCAACTGAGGTATCGCATCGAACGACCGCGCCGAGGTCGGTGGCGGCATTACTCAAGGCTGCGCCTAACATCCCCATGCCGCCTTTGACTTGGGTTGCGCCCTCGAAGCCGAGCACTTCGCCGAAGAAACGATGCAGATAGGTAAAAACGGTGTTGGGGGATCGCGGGCCCATTGGGGTGCCGATAACGGCATCAAGCGCAAGGGCCGCCTGTAGCTTTGGCGACTGAAAGGTTTCTTTCATAACGTCGAATATGTTGATCAAGATCAGACGCATGAGGTCGCTCATGTCGTCTTTGCCCAGTAGCTTCATGCCCAGTCCAAGTTTGGCAAAGGTTATCTTGTCGTGCAGATCATGCTCAACCAGTTTCGGGGGGCGTGTACCATAAGCCGTTCTCATCAGTTTTGCGTACTTGCGCATTTTCTTGCGAAACAGCCCGTACGCTTTTTGATCTTCGCTGGAGACCCCACCGCCTGATGCTGAATCACCCTGTAAACGCAAGTGATCACCAGCTTCATCGAGCGCGATAGTGGCGAGGCCTTCTGCTGCATAGGCCAAGCCGTGTTGCGTCAATTTCAAGTCTGAAACAACGTTCGGACTGAGTTGATACAACCATTGGGCGCAGCTTGAAACATTGAACCCTGGCGCGAATTCGTGGGTTGCGGCACAGCCCCCGGGCACCGCGCGGGACTCAAGCACCAAGACCTTTTTACCCGCTTTGGCGAGATAGCCAGCGCAAACCAGGCCATTGTGACCGGCCCCTATTATGATGGCATCAAAATCAGTCATCGGCGTAGCCTCCCGGGACAGTATTGGGTTTGTTCAAGTCGCGCAGGATTTCTCTTGCTGCGTTTGCGCCAGGGGCAGACATTACGCCGCCGCCAGGATGGGTTCCAGATCCGCACATATACATGCCGGTGACAGGACCGCGGTATTGCGCGTAGCCTGGAAAGGGACGGTTAAAGAGCAGCTGATCAAAGGTTAACTCCCCTTGGAAGATGTTGCCTTCCGTCAATCCTACTTCGGCTTCGATATCTTGAGGTGTTCGTGTTTCACAGTGCAGAATC
>JABGTE010000005.1 GCA_018647445.1 Gammaproteobacteria bacterium | reverse complement strand
TGAGGATGTCGGCGGCCAACACCAACGTGATTCAACACGCGGGTAAAATTATGGCATTAGAAGAAGGGCATTGGCCGTTTGTGGTTTCAAATGAGCTGGAGACCGTTGGTCCTAATAATTATGAGGGCAAACTTGAAGGGGCGATGACCGCGCACCCCAAAATCTGTCCGGAAACTGGGGAGTTGCTCGCCTTCTCCTACGGTATGACGCCGCCTTATCTGACATATCTGCGTGCTTCTGCGTCGGGGGAGTTGTTACAGACCGAGCAAATCGAAGTGCCCGGGGCAACCATGATCCATGATTTTAACGTGACCCGAAATTTTATTATTTTTATGGATTTGCCGGCTGTCTGGAATTTTGAAGGAATGGCAACGACGGGTCTGCCCATCCTTTGGGACGAAAGTTATGGCGCCCGATTGGGTGTCATGCCCAGAAATGGTGGCAATGCGGATGTGGTTTGGTACGAAATCGACCCCTGTTATGTGTTCCACCCGTTAAACGCGTATGAAAATGGTGACAAAATAGTCATTGATGTTTGCCGGATGGACGACACCATGAAGCCCGGTTCCAGCGCGCCACCGATGTTGTATCGATGGATCATCGATCAGGCCTCCGGGCGCGTCACTGAAACCCAATTAGATGATCGGGTCGTGGACTTTCCCAGAGTGGCTGATGCGGTTGTCGGTCTAAAGCACCAGTATGGTTACTGCGCGGCTTTTGCTGGCAGCGCGCCTTATGGTGAGGGTTTGATTAAATATGACCTCGAAGCGGGTACGTCTGAATATCGGCATTTAGAAGGGGGGCAAGCCAGTGAAGCGGTTTTCGTGAAAGATCCGGCGGCAAGTGATGAGGATGGTGGCTTTTTGCTGAGCTACGTTTATCAACCTGAAATTGACCAAAGCGAAGTGCTGATTTTGAACGCGCAGGATATGTTGGGCGAACCCGTTGCTCGAATCCAGTTACCGGTCCGTGTGCCGGCTGGATTTCATGGCAACTGGATTGGCGACTGAAGACTGGTCGCCGCGAAAGGTTCGAGGTCTCGATTAAAACGTCATTCACGCCCATGAAGGGGGCGTGCTGGATGGTGTCGAGGTAGGTTCGGTTGACCTATCGGTCTCGCAAGTCCGTTGTTTTTTGCGCTGCGTTATTGCGTGGAGCATGCCCGTTTTTTGGTTTTCGACCCGAGTTGATTTGGCGCGTCAAAGAGACCTCATGGTAGACGTCTCAGCCTTTCCGGGGAGTCTTTTGTTGAATGAGGTAACCCCGCAGGAACAGCACTGCAAGGAACTAAATCGCTTTGTAGGCGGCACACGTTGTCAGATCTGATAGCTGAGCCCTGATGATACCGTCCGTCTTTTTTAAGGTTCTGTGTCGAGCGCGGAAGGACCTGCAAAGCGACCCTGCAAGACGGATGAGGGTCTTTTTCGGAAGACCTGAACGTTGTCGAGGCGCAGTTGGGCGGTGATCTTTAGGGTCGCTGTATATTTTTGATGTTATGGAGTAAGCGATATGAAGCGCGCGTTGTTAGCCGGTGTAATGGTTTTGCTCTTTGCAGCTTGTGGTGGGCCGGCATCGACCGAGTCGGACGATCTAAACGTCAAGTCAGCCGCTTTCGGCAATTGGGGCGTGGACTTACCGCCCTCTCAGGCAGCGCTTAATCCCGGTGATGATTTCCATGGCTATATGAATGCGGCTTGGTTTGCGGCGAATCCCGTGCCGCCAGAGCGCTCATCTTGGGGGTCCTTTTCGCTCATTGCTGAGCAATCAGAACTTCGGGTCCGAGCAATTATAACGGGTTTAGGCAGTCTGGAGCCGGTGCAAGGCACGCCGGCTCAAAAGGTCAGCGACTACATGAAAAGCTGGATGGATGTCGCCCTGTTAGATCAAAAAGGCTTGATGGCTGTTCAGCCTGACCTGGATCGAATTGCAGGGATTGACTCGCAAGCTGCTTTGATCCGAGAGTTTGGCTTGGCGCCACTGGTCGGCGGCAACGCGCCATTTTTCGCTTATGTGGGAATCGATCCAATCGACCCAGATGCCCACAACTTAAGCCTTGGGCTGAGCGGGCTTGGCCTACCAGATCGGGATTATTACTTTGACAACAGTGAGCGATTTACCCAGATGCGCGGTGATTACTTGCAGTACATTACCCTCATGCTCAATCACGCGGGCTACGAGGCAGGCGCTGAGATTGCACAACAGGTTTTAGATCTGGAGGCGGAAATTGCCCAATTGCAATGGCCGCGGGCTGATCGTCGTGACAGAGATAAAACCTACAATCCGACGACCTTTGACGCCTTCATAGCAAAATATCCAAGCTTTGCTTGGGCGGATTTTTTTAAGGCACGCGGGATCGAATCGGCGCCATCGGTCAATGTGGTACATCCAGACACCGTGGGTCCGCTCATTGCCTTGGTTCAAAACCAACCGATAACGCATTGGAAGGCTTACCTCGCTTTTCATATGTTGGACAATCACGCAAGCCTTCTAACGGCTGAGCTTGATGAGGCTGCGTTTAACTTTCGCGGCAAGCAGCTGTCTGGTCAAGCGGAGCGGCTGGCGCGCTGGAAGCGCGGTGTTGCCCGGGTGGGCAGCAAGCAGGGGTTGGGTGAATTGTTGGGGCAGATTTACGTCGATCAGTATTTTCCGAGTGAGTCAAAAGTTCAGATGGAAGCGTTGGTTGAAAACCTTCGAACGGCATTTGGACAACGTATCCGTTCTTTGCCTTGGATGGGCGAGGACACGAAGGTTGAGGCCTTGAAAAAACTAGCCGCGTTTGAGGCCAAAATTGGATATCCAGATCAGTGGAAGTCTTTGAAAGAAATTGAAATTGATGCTGGAGACCTCTTTGGAAATGCTCGGGCGATCCAGCAATTTTTTTGGCAGGAAAGCGTTGTCGAGCTCAACGCGGCGACCGACCGCGCCGAGTGGTACATGATGCCGCAAACGGTTAATGCGTATTACACCGCGAGTTATAACCAGATTGTTTTCCCTGCAGCGATCTTAGAGCCGCCGTTTTTTGATCCCAATGCCGATCCTGCTGTCAATTACGGGTCAATCGGCGCGATCATCGGTCATGAAATGGGCCATGGGTTCGACGACCAAGGTTCCAAATATGATGCGCGTGGCGTTAAACGAAACTGGTGGACTGAGGCGGATCTGGCGCGCTTTGGTGAACGAACCGGAAAGCTTGCCAGTCAGTTTAGTGACTATGAATCGCAGCCCGGATACTTCATTGATGGCGCCTTTACCTTGGGTGAGAATATCGGCGATTTGGGTGGTGTAGAAGTGGCTTTTCATGCGTATCAGTTGTCTTTAAAAGGCAAGCCGGCGCCGATAATTGATGGTTACACGGGTGAGCAGCGGTTCTTTTTAGCTTACGCCCAGGCCTGGCGTGTGCACCGCCGAGATGATCGAGCGTTACAGTTGCTGAAGTCGGACAGTCATTCGCCGCCGAGGTATCGGGTTAATGGTATTTTACGAAATATTGATGCGTGGTACGAGGCGTTCAACGTTGGGCCGGAGAATATGCTGTGGTTACCGGCCGAAGAACGGGTCAACATTTGGTGAGCGTTCGCATTGAGTTCAGCGCAAGCAATCGCTGCGATGATGAACTCCTAGGTTTGCCATTCTGTTGATAACGGGTAAGACAGCCAAGAAAAAACATGAAACAATCGGATCATCTATTGCGAGTAGATTCATAAAACTGAACAGGAGCATGCTATGACAGACGCCTATATTATTGATGCAGCAAGGACCCCGCGTGGGATTGGCAAAGCCGGGCGCGGTGCGCTGGCGCATCTGCACTCTGGACGATTGCTAGCGAAAGTGTTGGAAGGCATTAGAGACCGTAACGATCTCAATACCGATGATGTCGATGATCTTATTGTTGGTTGCAGCTCGCAAGTGGGCAATCAAGGATCCTGTGTGGGCCGCATGGCGGCCCTGGACGCTGGCTGGAGCACCAAGAGTAGCGCTGTCACATTAGATCGTTTCTGCGGCTCGGGCATTACCTCTGTCAATCTCGCTGCTGCGAACATCATGAGCGGGATGGATGATCTGTGTGTCGCGGGTGGCGTTGAGATGATGTCCTATACTGCGACCCTGACCAACAAAACCAATAATCGAACGGTTGATGGTGGCAATCTTCATCTCAGAGACTTGCATCCGCAGCCCCATCAGGGCATCTGCGCAGATATGATCGCAACCCTTGAAGGCTTCAGTCGTCACGAGCTTGATGCTTTGGCCGTAGAAAGTCAGCGTCGAGCGCAATTTGCAATCGATCAAGGGTACTTTAATAAAAGCGTGATCCCGGTCTATAACGATGACGGCACGCTTGCTTTGGATCGAGAAGAGTTCCCGAGACCTGGCACGACCATGGAAACGCTCGCTGAGTTGAAAACAGTGTTTGATCAATTTATGCCGGCGCCGATTGATGATTCGGGTGAAACCTTTGATCAGTTGGTTAAGCGCGCCTACCCCGATTTAAAAATCAACCATGTCCATCACGCTGGCAATAGCTCTGGGGTGGTCGATGGTGCGGCTGCTTTAATTTTGTCGAATAAAGCCTACGCTGACCGAATGGGCTGGAAGCCTAGGGCGCGCATCCGTGCGATGGCAACGGTCGGCGGCGATCCAACGCTGATGCTAAACGAGCCCGTACCTGCCGCAAATAAAGTGCTAACACGCGCCGGCATGACGGTTGACGATATTGACTTGTTTGAAGTGAATGAGGCCTTTGCAGTGGTTGCTGCCAAGTTCATCCGCGACTTGAAGCTTGATCCCGAAAAAGTCAATGTCAATGGTGGGGCGATGGCGTTGGGCCATCCGATTGCCGCAACTGGGTCGATTTTGATTGGTACGGTTCTGGATGAATTAGAACGGCGCGATCTAACCACGGGCCTGATCACAATGTGTACGGGTGGCGGTATGGCCCCAGCCATTATAATTGAAAGGGTATAACGACCAGCGTCTGCAGGGGCGTGGTTTAATAAAAGCCGATATAGAAATCACATCGGTTGTATCTTCAGGCCGATTCAGGTAAGAAGGAGGTAACGATAAAAAAAGAGGGTCGTAAACACAGGTGATGATAGTTCCTTGATAGCCGCGAGTAGCGGAGAAGGGTTTAGAGATAAAACAATAAAGATCAGCTTATCAATAACAGTAAAGCTGCAATAAAAAGTTTCTAAATAGGGGGAAGTATGTCTTTAAGCAGAGCAAAGATTGCGTTGTTCGTGGCGTCTGGTTTGGTATTACCGGGCGCGACGGTTGCGATAGCAGAAGAATCAGGCCGAAAAATTGAAGAAGTGATCGTAACCGCCGAGCGCCGAGAGGCCTCGATCCAGGATACGTCAATGTCAATCACGGCCTTCACAACAGAATTCATGGACGATTTCGGGATTCGAAATCAGGAAGATCTTCAGAATTTTGTGCCAGCCACAACCATCCAGCCCTATGACGCGACGATTCGTGGCGTTGGCCGAAACTTCCGAGCACTCGGGGGCGATCCCGGTGTTGCAACCTACATGAATGGTGTTTATTCAGAAGATCTTTTGACCGCAACGGCTCAGACCTTTTGGGACGTCGATCGTGTTGAGGTTCTGCGGGGGCCGCAAGGCACACTGTATGGCCGAAACGCGGTGGGCGGTGCGATCAATATGATTTGGAAAAAACCGACTCAAGAGGTGGATTGGGCCGTAAAAGCGATTATGGGAAATTCCGGCCAAGCTGAAACATATGGCATGTTGAGTGGTCCGTTTTCTGAAACCTTGTCTGGTCGTGTTAATTTCTCGAAAAGAAAACGAGATGGGGTGATCGAAGATCTTGGTGGAACGCGAGACTTGGATGGGCAGGGCGTTACCAACTTTAGCGGCCAGATTCAGTGGGATCCCAGCGATAAATGGGCGCTCAATATCAGGCACAACGGTATGCGCGTTGACCGTACTTTTGGTGGGGCCAATGGTGGGGGGCTTGTCGTCCTGAATGAGGAGGGGAGTCCTGAGCGGGTGTTCCATGCGCTGGTGCCAGGATATCGAGCGGTAGATCCGACTCAGACGGCGCCGTTAGCGAATGATTTCTTAGTGCCCAATGCACCCGTTTATACATTCACGGATCCCAACACTGGTGCGCAGGTTCAGGCTCAGAACAATCGTGCCGGAATTGATTTTGCCGACTTTGACGGATTTCAAAATGCGGCAGCTTCCTTGGATGGATTTAACTATACCAGTCAAGAATCTATGGATGCCTACAACGCTTGCGTATTCTCCGATGACATCAACGGAAGCGATCTATGCGCTGCAACGAATGGGTTTCAACGAGAAGAGTTCGAGGCGGAGACGACCCAGTTAAACCTGACCCATCAGCTTACTGACGATATTGAGTTGAAGTACATCTATGGTCTGAATGAATTGATGTATCGGCGAACGACAGACGACGATAACACTGCGAGTCAGTTTCACGATCGTCAGTTCTATGTAAACCATGAAGCGGCTTATGAGTCACATGAATTGGTGATGGTTGTTGATTTCTCTGAAGACTTCAGCCTGACGTCCGGCATTTACTTCTACGATGCAATCATCGATCAGCGTGGTGACTTTTATAGTTCGGTTGGCGAGCGAAGATTTATTGATCCTTACCTGTTTAGTACGGCAATTTTTGGACCGGGCCCGATGACCACACTTCATGGCGCACGAGCATCCTGCGAGGGCAGCACGGCTTTTGGTTGCAATCGCAATGACTCGTTGGAAGATCCAGATGCGTATAACCTCCAGTTGTCAGCATGGCTTGGTGACCCAGGGACGGACCCTGATCTAGATGTAAAGTGGGGGCCAAACACTTTAGGAAGTGATCTTTTGTACCACACCCAAACTAAAAGAAAGGCATTTGCTGCCTATTCTCAAGGGGTTTGGCAGCTTAATGAAAAGTTCGCATTAACGGTGGGCCTAAGATACGCATCTGATGAGCTCGTTGCTGAAGAAAATCTCTGGCGATATTCTGAAACGGGTGGTGATGATGGCAACTTCATCCCTGCTATATTTGGCAGTCTCGCGGTCATGAATATGGCGAATGGTGGATTCGAGACGGATGCGGATTTGGTATCCGATGCGAATCCCTTCGGTGTGATTTATGATGAGTATGGCCAGCCCACGCCAACTAGGCTGGCGGTCAATGGTGGGACGCCGTTCTCTTTAAGTATCTATCGTCCATTTGAGCGCGAAGACACCAAAACCACCTTCAGGGTTAACTTGGACTACGACATTACTGATAACGCAATGATTTATACCTCTGTAACCTCGGGGCATAGAGCAGGTGGGTACAATCTTGTGTTCTTTAGTAATACGCCAACCTACGAGCCTGAACAACTGATCGCTTATGAGATTGGTTACAAAACACAGTGGATGGATAATTCATTACAGTTGAACGGTTCGTTCTATTATTACGACTATGAAAATATCCATACAGTAGCGACCGAGGTCAGCGAGTTTTTCGGGACATCGACAACAACTCTCGCGGCGCCTGGTGCTGAGATCAAAGGGATCGAGGCAGAGTTGACTTGGCTTGTGACGGATCGATTGACGTTAGGCGGAAACTTTAGCTTTACGCCTAACGAGTATTCTGAAGACTTGATCATGCTGGATCCGGTTCGATCGGAAGCGCCACCCTCTCTTTTTGGCGCGGTGCAGTCTGCGAGTAATATTAATGGCAACCAACTTCTTCAGGTTCCTGAATCGAAGTTCAATGGCTGGGTGACTCATGTCACGCCGCTTCCTTCTGGTTCAACCTTGATGTTTACCGGGAGCTATAGCTGGATAGATGAAGTGTTTTACTCGCCCTTCGAGAACGACAGGGATAGAGCGGCAGATTATGGTCGGCTTGACCTAAGGGCAAGTTGGACTTCAGCTGATGGTAAAATGTTGGTTTCTGGCTTTGTAAATAACGTTTTAGATGACGTCGGTGTTCTCCAAGTCCTTCGAGAAGGTGAGGGTGAGCACTTTAGGCAGTCTGCTGGAACCACCTTGCCGCGCATGATGGGAATCGAATTTACGGTATCAATGAATTCCTTGAAATAAGATGGCCCAAGTATAAAAAAGGCGGCCAATGGCCGCCTTTTTTATGCGGTACGCCCTATCTTGCTTGCTGTTAATTTTCGGTGCTGGGGTTCGGGGTGATGTTATGGCGGACGCTTTGTGATCAGCGCTGATCGAGCGCTTACCGCCTGCTGCTTGGCCGAGCAGCAACTATTTATAGCGCCTTAAGCTTATAGCGCCTTAAGCGCGTTTCTACGAATCTTTAATTCTTGGGCGTTCGATGTACGCTCAGTAAAACCCTGCATTAAAGGGTTCAATGTGTGTAGCCTCGTTTAAAAAGTCAATTCTGTATAGGGCGTAGACAATAAGGTTGGCGTCATTTGCCCTAGCGCTTAGCGGCAGCCTGACGCCTTTATTAAAGCCCCGACGCTGGCTCGGATGGCATCAAAGTTTGCAGAGTGCTTTTAATCGCTCCCAAAATTGTCCCAGTTCCTGTTTGTGAGTTAGAGGAGGCTGAAGCTAGGTCGAGTAAGGCAGTAGAACAGTGTTTACTTTGCGCGCTGAGTATCCTATAAAGCGAAGGGCCAAGAATAGTTTCTAGGCGAGATAGAAGAAAAACAGCTTACCAACAAAAATAAAGCTGTAAAAAGTTTCATAAATAGGGGGAAGTATGCGTTCAAACAGAGCGAAGGTTGCGTGGCTTGTGGCGTCTGGGATGGTAATACCAGGTGCAACAGTTGCGATAGCAGAAGAATCAAGTCGAAAGATTGAAGAAGTGATCGTAACCGCCGAGCGCCGAGAGGCATCGATTCAAGATACATCGATGTCAATCACAGCCTTTACCACTGAGTTCATGGATGATTTCGGTATTCGAAATCAAGAAGATCTCCAGAACTTTGTGCCGGCCACAACCATTCAGCCCTACGACGCGACGGTTCGAGGTGTTGGTCGTAATTTCCGAGCGCTTGGAGGCGACCCTGGCGTTGCTGTGTACATGAATGGCGTTTATTCCGAGGATTTGTTGACGGCAACGGCACAAACCTTTTGGGATGTTGACCGAGTCGAAGTTTTGCGGGGGCCTCAGGGCACGCTTTACGGCCGTAATGCTGTGGGCGGTGCGATTAATATCCTCTACAAGAAGCCTCAACAAGAAACCGATTGGTCAATCAAATCGATTTTTGGCTCTGACGGGCAGCTTGAGTCTTATGCAATGTTAAACGGTGCTTTGAGTGAGACTGTGTCTGCTCGAATTAATATGGCCATCCGTAATAGAGATGGTTCTGTCCGAGAGCTTGGTGAGGGCCAGGATACAGATGGGTTGGGTGTAAAAAACTTTAACGGGCAGTTTCAGTGGGATCCCAACGACCGACTTTCCGTCAATGTGCGTCACAACGGTATGCGAACGGACCGGCCATTTGGGGGTGCTAATGGCGGAGGCCTTGTGGTCCTGAGTGAGGAGGGACAAGCTTCTCGAAACTATCACGC
>JABGTE010000006.1 GCA_018647445.1 Gammaproteobacteria bacterium | reverse complement strand
TGCAACATTTTTAGACCTTTTTTAGTTACGACTCACCATTTGAACCCGCATCACGACGGATTCATCGCATCCGTTACAATCACCTCGCCACCGCGGAAATCCTCTGGGAAATGTTCAAGCGCCGAGAGCACCGGATAGGGCGTCATGCCACCCATGGCGCAGAGCGACCCTGCGATCATTGTGTCGCAGAGATCTTTTAGTAAATCCACCGCATCTTGCCGAGCGGCCTGGGTTTGAACCGGCGACATAATTTTATCGATGACCTCAACGCCTCGAACAGCGCCAATCCGGCAGGGCGTACATTTACCGCAAGATTCCACCGTGCAGAAAGTCATCGCAAAACGGGCTTGTTCGCTCAGATCAACGGTCTCATCGAACACGACAACGCCGCCATGGCCTAACATGGCATCAATCTTTGCGAAGGCCTCGTAATCAAGCGGCGTATCCCAGCTAGAGGCTGGGAGAAAAGCACCGAGGGGCCCGCCGACTTGAACCGCCCGAATTGTAAGGCCTGATCGGGAACCCCCACCGAACTCAGTCAATAGCGTCCGAAGTGTTTGTCCAAACCCAATTTCAACCAGTCCAGCTTGTTTTAGATTGCCTGCCAATTGGATGGGTAAGGTACCCCGTGAACGTCCGACACCGAAATCGGCGTAAAAAGCAGATCCTCTCGCTAACACGATCGGCACCGTCGCGAGCGTCAGCACATTGTTGATTACCGTCGGTTGCTGCCACAAGCCTTGAATCGCGGGGAGCGGCGGTTTAGGCCGGACCATGCCGCGCTTGCCTTCTAAACTTTCAAGCAGCGCTGTTTCTTCACCGCAGATATAAGCGCCGGCGCCAAGGCGGACTTCAATGCTAAAGGATTGATCGCTGCCCAAAATGTTTTGACCTAGAAATTGAGCGGCTTCAGCACGCTTGATGGCCTCGTTTAGCACCCATTCCGCATAACGGTACTCTTCTCTCAAGTAGATATAGCCGAGTCCTGCTCCCACTGCTAAACCTGCAATGGTCATCCCCTCGATTACGGCAAACGGATCGCTTTCCATCATCATGCGATCCGCATAGGTACCTGAATCGCCTTCATCCGCGTTACAAACTATGTATTTTGTTGCCGACGGCGTCTCCAATACCGTTTGCCACTTAATCCCGGTTGGAAAAGCCGCACCACCTCGCCCTCGAAGACCGGACTCTGTCACCTCACGAACAATCGCCTCAGGCGAAATCGATAACGCGCGCCGCAACCCCACAAAGCCTTCCCCAGCTTCGTAATCTGACAGCGATAACGGGTCAATGCGCCCAACCCGACCAAAGGTCAATCGCTGCTGCTGCTTTAAAAAAGGGATATCCTCTGTCAGCCCTAGATACTCTGGATGCTTTGACGGGTGAAGCCAAGGCTTGCTCTCGAGAAAGGCCTCGACACCGGACACTTGAATCGGCCCAAAGGCAACCCGCCCCGCATCGGTTTCAAGTTCCAACATCGGCTCCAACCAGTAGAGTCCACGCGAGCCATTGCGCACGATGGTTAACGGTAGCCCTTGCGCAACAATGCCGCTCTGTAGCCCCGCCGCGACTTCGTCAGCACCCAGAGCGATCGTTGCCGTGTCCCTCGGAACATAGAGGTTGATCACAGAATCTGCTTCGGTTGCAATCGGAAGGTCGATCTCCCAAGAGCTTGGGTGCGGATCTCGGCTGGGCAAGTCTGCTAGCACCTGATCAAATGCTTGTGGACTCATCAGCCCGTGCACCGCTCGATTCACCCGAAGCGCTGGCGAGCAAGCGCAGTTCCCGAGACAATAAACGGGCTCTAAGGTAACCTCGCCATCCGGTGTCGTTTCATGGAAATCAATACCAAGCCGCAACCGGGCGTGTGCCTCGAGTGCGCGTCCTCCCGTCGCTTGGCACGACTCTGATGCGCAAATTTGAATCACATGGCGTCCTGGGGGCGACGTGCGAAAGAAATGATAAAAGCTCACCACCCCATGCACTTCGGCGCGGGATAAATTTAACCCTTCGGCAATCATCACAATACTGGTTTGCGGGATGTAGCCGAATCGATCCTGCAGCGCATGCAATATTGGCAGCAAGGCGCCCGGGCGTTGACCCATCTCGGCAACCAGCGCCGGGATCCCTGCCAGATTCGGTGGCTCGTTCAGGTCACGTTGTTTCATAAATCAACTCAAAAGCAGTTTTTAAACTGCGGACTAGCATTATTTTAAATAGGTAACTGACTGCCTATTTAGCGCTCTAAATTTTAATACTTTATCCATCATTTGCAGTATTTTTTGAGATACTATCAGTTGATCCAAAGGTCAAGAATATGCAAATCTATTCTTATTTAGACCGCATTCCAAACTTCATCAAACACAAACCAATGTCAGGCCATCACAATGAGCAAGCGAATCTACATCAGTCCAAACTGGGCCTTTCATGATGATCGCGGCGAAGCCTTAAACCCACAGCTCTTCACCCTACTGAGCCACATTAAGGAAACCGGAAAACTCACCAAAGCGGCAGCACTGGCTAATATTTCCTATCGCCACGGCTGGAACCTACTAGACCAGGCCCATCAGTTTTTTGGCAGTCAGGTCGTTCACCTTGAAAAGGGGCGAGGCGCAACCCTGTCGCCTTTAGGCGAGAAATTGCTTTGGGCTGAACAGCGGGTCGCAGCGCGCCTCACGCCGCAAATGGAAAACCTTGCCTCTGAACTCAACATCGAAATCCATAAAGAGATTGACGAACTCAGCCCAATACTACGCTTACACGCAAGTCACGGTTATGCGGTGGCGCTGCTCCCGGATTACGCACTCGGGTTTCAACTCGACCTGCAGTACAAATCCCCGATCGACGCTTTAGCGGCTCTTAAACGCGGCGCCTGCGATTTGGCAGGCATTCATGTTCCGGCCGACCTGCGAATTGAGCCCCTCATCGCGCGTTATGCTGAATATCTCAATACAAAAGATTACCGGGTGATTCGTTTCATTACCCGCCAGCAGGGATTAATGATCGCACCGGGCAACCCCCATCAAGTGCGCAGCATTCAGGATCTTGCGCGCAAAGCATTAAAATTTATTAATCGTCAGCAAGATTCTGGCACCCGCGCACTGCTTGATCGGTTGCTCACCGATGCATTGGTCGATCACACGGCCATCAATGGTTACTTAGAGGAAGAATTTACCCACACAGCGGTGGCGGCGTTCGTTGCAGCTGGCATGGCAGACATTGGTTTTGGGGTCGAAGCTGCGGCCAGACAATTCAAGTTGGACTTTATCCCAATCGCGGAAGAACACTATTTGATGATTTGTCATCGACGAACGCTTCGGCAAACTGCCTGCCAAGAATTTTTGAATCAAATACGGAGCGCCGCCTTTGAGTCGAGCGTCGCTTGCCTACCCGGATACCGAAGCACCCGTTGCGGCACGATCGAAGCACTGAGCGAGAGTCTTCTGTAAGCCTTACTGTACTGCAAGAACACGTGTATTGAGGCTCAAACCTTTCGATGCTAACTTGCCTAAAATAAAATGAGACATTCTTGGTGCGGATTCTCATCGCTCAGCGTGATGCTCCGAGGACCTTCGGTTAAAGGCTTCCGTTTGGTCACCGAAGTCTGGCAACCTGATCTCTACCGAATCATGCGCAGCGTTGATTAAGCCGTACTTTCGGCTTGAACGCGACTAAGCTTAGACTCAACTAGGCTTGAACCCGACTAGGCTTGGATCCGACTAGGCTTAAATGCAGACAGAAGTCACCAACTCGTGTTTCCAATAAAACATCAAAGCGGGTTTGCCATGACCGCTCGCCAACCACTAAGGCGCGTAGAAGCATGACTGCGGCGAGCGGGCAAACTGTTTATTATCCATGAGGTGACACAAAATGATTCTAAAACCGATTACGCCAAATCTAGGCGCGGAAGTTGAGGGCTTAGATCTTACACAACCGCTATCGAGAGAACAGGTCAGTGCGCTCCAGACCGCGTTTGAGACCCACCACGTTCTGGTGTTTCGAGACCAAGTGTTAAGCCGAGAAGCGCATAAAGCCTTTGCCCGTTATTTTGGCGACATCCATGTGCACCCGTCGAAGCAAAACCTAAAGCAGGACGAGGACCCCGACATCTTTTTCATTGATATCAAGCCAGAATCAAAACAAAGCAATGGTGAAACTTGGCATGCGGACATCACCTGTGAAGAACGTCCCCCCTATGCCTCCATGCTCTACCTTACACGAGTCCCAGACAACCTTGGTGGCGACACGCTTTTCGCCAATCTGGAGGCGGCGTTTGAAGAACTCTCTCCAGATCTGCAACAGTACCTGATGCAACAATCTGCGTTCCATGATGGTGAGCTCGACCTATTGCGCTATGGCATTCGCCTCAAAGCCGGACAGTCCTATCCGGCACACACCCACCCAGTGGTGATTCAGCACCCCAAAACTCAGAGACCCGTGCTTTACGTCAACGAAGGCTTCACGGCGCACCTTTTAAACGTGCCGACCTTCGAGAGTGACCTGATTCTGCAAGGGCTGTTTCAACGCATTAGAACCAACGCAAGACACCAGTGCCGCATTAAATGGACACCCAACATGATCACACTCTGGGACAACTACAGCGTTCAGCATCAAGCTATTTTCGATTACAGCGGCTACCATCGATATGGAGAGCGGATAACAATCGCAGCCGATCAGGCCCCGCAGGCCTTCACGGGTGCACCTGACGCGGTATAACCTTAAGACGGCTCAGGGACCACAACCTCACAGAATGCCAGATTACGACGTGCTGAGCGGACTTGGATCCCCATGGCATCGATAGTGGTATCGCCTTAAAAGCCGCGACAAACGTTCGTTGAGCAACTGATCACTGATGCCCGAGGCGGAACCGAGACGATGCCATTGACTGCTTTCACCTACTGGTTGCCAAACCCCAACACGCGGGTCCAAGGCGCAGGGCACGCCCGCCCGAGCAAACTCAATCCAGGCACGCCGCAATTGACCGCCCCAGACCTCCCAATCCGACCCAGGGCTGAAAACCTTAGATTCAAATAATAAAAAGCCGTCGAAACCATGCGGGCTTCCGCTCAACGGCAAGCCTTCAGGACCCGGCAGATCAAGATAATACCGATAAGCCGGCGCGCCAAGACGTGCCATTGCCTCAGACAAAACCCATGCCGACAGCAAGTACCGCTCATCACCAAAGAGGCGTTGAATACCTATTTCTGGGGCAGTAACGAGATCCACGTCGTAGAGCATCCGCCAGCTCGGATCCCACTCATCCCAAACCGCGCCGTAGTCTTCCGGATTAAGTTGATAGCTCGGCATCACCGAGCCATCAAAACTGTTGGCGCCAGCTACATACGGAATCGAGCACCCTACGCCCTGCGCAAGGCAGCGGCCCGGCTCCTCAAGGACCCTAAGTCCGTCAATAATCGGGCGTTGAAAGCCGTACTGGCCCTGAACGATTGTGTCTGCAGGCAGTCGTAAGAGCGACGCACTTGAAAGCTCAGTAGCATCGATTCGGCGCAGAACTCCGCTGGTATTGTCCTCAGCTGTCTCGGGCTCCTCGCCCAAAATATCGCGGGGATCCTGATCCTGAGCCTTCAGCCGCAACAATGGCCAAGTGCCGTAGCCACTTTGCGAAATAGCCTTGTGAAATAACCCTGCCCCCTGAGGCATGGTCATTAATAAATTGACTGCCTGCCCACCGGCAGAAACTCCAAAAATGGTGACGTTCTCGGGATCACCGCCAAACGCGTCGATATGGTTTCTAACCCATTGCAAGGCGAGGATCAGATCCAGTAGTCCGAAATTAACTTCCGAGCTTTCAATCAGCGGATGGGCTGCAAAGCCCAACATACCGAGTCGATAGTTCGGCGCAACCAGCACCACGCCCGAATTCGCGAACACTGATCCTCGAACTCGATTGGAGCCGCTACAAAAACCGCCGCCATGAATCCAAACCATAACCGGCGCCCCTCTCGCTTGGTCCGGCTTCCATATATTGAGGTTTAAACAATCTTCGGACGTTTCCGCAAGCGGGCGTCCTGTCTCGGATAACTGGGGCGCCATCGGGCCGAAGGACTCTGCGTCAATGATTTCATCGCTTACCGCCACAGGTACGGGCGGTTGCCATCGCAGGCCCTGAACTGGGGGCAGCGCGTACGGCACGCCACAGAAAGCTTGCACACCATTCCCCTGGCGACCTACCAAAGTGCCTTGTGGCAGTCCCACCCTCGGCTTCTTCTTCACACCCGTCAAGGGCAACTCCTATTGGCGCTGCTAGCGCAGTGGTGCCCGCGACTGCTGCGCGCTGGATTGCGTGCGGCCTGTTAGGCCTTCGGAACCCAACCGGCACACCAACCCGGACCTGCCACCAAACGATTTTGAAATAACTGACAGGGCGCCCATGCGGCACCAGCGTCGGTCGTCACATAAAACCGGCAGTTCTGACAAACCTGATCAGACGCGGCAACACCCATCTTATCTGCACGATTTGCCTGAGTTGCATCTTCGACATATCGCAGGGCTTTTGCCGCAGGGTCATCTAAGGGCACCTTAGCCGCAGCGTGAGATGTCAGACTGACCGCAGGTACCAGGGGGATTAGCGCTAAGGCGGCGCCTTGTTTCAAAAATTGTCGACGCGTACTCATAATATTCTGTCCTTAGTAAAGTGAAGCAATGCGAGCAGTAACACTCGACACCGATTATTCGTTAATAATGGCAATTTGGCTTCAAAAGCCAAGGATAACATTACCTCTCATCCCGCGCTGACTGATCTCAACCCAACCTGATCTATCGAGCTTTCGAAGCACTCATGACAACCGTGCCACTTGCACCGAACATACCCCCAACACCATGGCAAACCGAGATTTCAACTCCGGCAACCTTAGCAGCAGCCGTCCCACGAACCTGCCGGACACTTTCTTGCAGCGCGTACATGCCATACATACCGGAATGCATATAGCTTAACCCGCCACCATTAGTATTGAGTGGCAGAATACCGCCGGGAGCCGTTTGACCTGATGCGATAAACGCGCCAGCCTCACCACGGCCACAAAACCCAAGGTCCTCTAAACCATACAGAGGCAAATGGGCAAACGCGTCATAAATCATCAAGTGATCGACATCACTGTGTTGTATCCCCGCCGTTTCGAACGCACGCGCTCCCGCCATCTGGAAAGCCCTAGATCGAGTGAGGTCCTGCATTTGGCTAATCATCGGGGTTTCAGTGCTTTCACCCGAACCCAAAATATAAACCGGTGCTTGCGGAAAATCTCCGGCCCGCTCGGCAGCAACGAGAATCAGTGCGCCCCCGCCGTCGGTCACCAAGCAACACTGGCTCTTGGTAAACGGATAAGCAATCATTCTATCCGCGAGCACCGCCTCAACCGAGGTGAGTTCTTTTAACGTCGCTCGAGGGTTCAGCGCCGCCCATTGCCGCTGCATCACGGCGACCGATGCCAACTGCTCGAGCGTCGTGCCGGTGTCTTTTAAAAATCTTAAAACTGGCAGCGTGAACATCGTCGTGGGCCCCATGCCACCAAAAGGCGATTCGAACTGGCCAGCCAGTGAACCCGGCGCGCTCGCCCAACCAGCGCGACCCACATTAGATCGGCCACTTTCGCCGTGCGTAATGAGCACGCATTTGCACAACCCCGACTCAATGGCTGCGACGGCGTGCCGAACATGCAACATAAAGCTACAGCCCCCCACGGCGGTGCCATCAACCCAGTTGGGTGCAATTCCAAGATAATGAGCCACCGCCGTGGGCGACTCTCCAGCCGTTGCTACCCCATCAATATCTTTGATGGTTAAGCCCGCATCCGCCAGTGCATTGAGCGCCGCGTCGGCATGGAGTTGAATCTGACTCGTCTGTGGAATTCGACCCAGCTCGGTTGTTTCTGCTGCGCCGACAATTGCAACCTTGGCCGCGCTCATGAGCCGGCTCCAACCGGCTCGAAGTAGGGTAAAACAATCCCTCGCCGAATAGACCTAAAAGCAACCTTCAGAGGCATATCTAGGATCAAGGCCTCTGGGGTTTGCGACACGTTTAAGATATTTGCCATCATGGTGACCCCTTCCTCGAGCTCAACCACTGCTATGGCGTAGGGGCTATCAAAAGCGGGATGCGGCCGGTGATTAATCACATAACTCAGCAGCCGGGCTTTACCGCTTCCGCGAATGATACTTACGGCTCGGTGTCCACACGCTGGACAGAAAGGACGCGGTGGGAAGTACACGTCACTGCAATCATCGCATTGCTGCAACCGGAGTTCGCCGGCAACACAACCCGACCAAAAATGTTCCGTCTCGGGTGTTGGCACGGGCACCGTCACCTGTTCAAAATCGATCTTCAAAGGTTTACCTTCTAATGTTTAGCCCAAGATAGGTTCTGGATAACATACCATGCTGTCTGGCCGCAATCATGTCACCAGCTTTTGCGCGCTGAATCTTGACTCAAGATGGCCACCGGTCATCAAAACTGTCTTCAAAGCCCGAGCCGCCTGCTCGATATCCGCAAAGGAATTGAACAATGGGTTGAAGCCCAGACGAACAATATCAGGCGCTCGGAAATCACCAATCACATCCGCTTCGATCAGGGCTTGGACAATGGGATAGGCGAGTGGATGCCGAAAACTGACCTGGCTGCCTCGTTGGCTCGCGTCACGCGGCGAAATCAGTTCTAACTCACCATCGATCGATTCCACTAAGTGAATCAAGTAGGAGCCCAGTTGTTCCGATTTGGCACGGACTTGCGCGAGCTCAAGCCCATCGAAAACCGTTAAGGCTGCATCCAAAGCGGTCATTGAAAGAATCGCGGGCGTCCCAGACAGAAATCGTTTGACCCCCTGCGCGGGCTCATATCCCTGAGAAAATGCAAATGGTTGAGCGTGCCCCATCCATCCGGACAGCGGCTGGCTGACCGACCCCTGATGACGGCTGGCCACATACAAATATCCGGGTGCACCGGGTCCGCCATTTAAGAACTTGTAACCGCAGCCGACCGCGAAATCGACGTTAGCCGCGTCCAACTCGAGATCCAGCACGCCCGTTGAATGCGACAAGTCCCAGATAACCAGGGCGCCTACGGCCTGAGCGCGAGCGGTAAGCTCGGCCAGATCGTGCATTGCACCGGTTTTAAAATTCACTTGAGTTAACAATAGTATCGAGACCGACTCATCCAAGCATTCAAGCAAGGCGTCCGTCTGAGCCACCTCAAATGCGGGCGCTGCGGCTCCGAGCAGAGCATTCATCCCCTCAACCAAATACAGATCGCTCGGGAAATTATCGGCCTCACTCAATATCTTGGCCGGACGCGCGCTCAGGCGCAGCGCCGCCGCCAAAACCTTAAATAAATTAACGGATACAGAATCCGTACAAATAACTTGTCCAGGACCGGCACCGATCAGGTGTGCTATTTTTTCGCCCACTCGGCTGGGTAAATTGATCCAATCATGATCATTCCAACTTTTGATCAATGTCGCGCCCCATTGCCTTTCAATCACTTGCGCCATGGCTTTGGGCACTGCCTTCGGCAAGGGCCCGAGCGAATTGCCATCCAGGTAGACCACACCCTGAGGTAGATCAAACGCCTGCCGAACAGGGGCAAGGGGATCTGTTTGATCACGCTCTATGGCTGACCCACGGGGCCCGCTGATTACGTCATGATCCATCGCTTAACCCCTTTAAAAAATTTATCACTGCTAGACCCGCAGTTGTTTCCGAATGAACAAAGTCGAAATGCCCTGCTTCGGGCATTTCAATCAGCTCACAACCCGACGCCGCCGCGAACACTAAGCACTGCTCGGGTGGCACAATAGCATCCAAGCGGCTATAAAAAACTGTGACGCCGGCAACCATTTGATCTGGCCGGGGTGAGAGCAAGTCTGGCCGAACGCTTTCGGCAGACGCGAGCAACGCTGACGCCATCAATTGACACGACGCTTGACCTCGACTGTAGCGCTCAAGATCCGTGATCGGCGCGAGCGCAAGTACCCGCCGCCAAGGCTTAGCCGCGTCTCGGACGCTCGACGCCAACCCCAGCTGAGGGCCATTTAGCCAAAGCGCCAAGTGCGCACCCGCAGAATGTCCTGCCAGAAAGCACCGGTCTGGGTCAATTTGACTGCCCCAAGTTGCCCAAAACCACCGGGCAGCTTCGTTGACATCAAAAAAAGTGCCCGGCCAACCGCCACCCGACTCACCGACCCGACGATATTCGGGTAACCACACCAAAAACCCGCATTCCGCTAAGGCCTGACAAAATCCCCGCGCATGCCTCAGATCAAAGGCCGATGACCAGCAACCACCATGCAGGAACATGACAGCAGGATAGGGTCCATCCCCCGCCGGCCGCCAAATCTGCCCGAATTGACTCGACGAATCAGTCCCATAGACCGCTATTTCAGTATGGCTTGCGAGCTGACTGTGATTTAACAATTCCACAAAATCTATCTGATTCATCACGTTTACTTGGACCCGGTCGATGGATTGCGTCGCTGTCTATTGACCTGAAATGACCAACTGAGGAATGATGACGGTTTCAGGAGCACTTTATGCTAACGGACATTGTGGACAAAGTCGTCTGGGTTACGGGCGCATCCAGCGGCATCGGCGCTGCCGCCGCCATCGCGCTCAGCCAGGCGGGCGCCAAGGTAATTCTTTCCGGTCGGCGTGAGGCAAAGCTCCGCGCCATCTCCGAAAATCTCAAACATGAGACCTTGGTCGCGCCACTTGATGTCAGTATCGCTGAGGATGTCACCCAAGTTGTTGCACAAATCATGGCACGATACGGCCGGGTTGACATACTCGTTCATAGCGCCGGACTCAACGTCACAGATCGCGCTTGGTCAAAACTATCAACTGCGGACTGGCAGAAAGTGATCAATGTTGATCTCAATGGCGCTTTTTATTGCTGCCATAGCGTCTTGCCGATGATGCAAAAACAGCGGGACGGCTTGATTATCAACATTTCGTCCTGGGCCGGCCGATATGTCAGTCGGGTCTCGGGTGGCGCGTATTCCGCCGCAAAACATGCTCTAAACGCCATGACCGAGAGCATCAATCAAGAATATTGTGCAGACGGTATCCGGGCCTGTGCGATCTGCCCAGGCGAGGTTGCTACCGAAATTTTGGATGCGCGCCCCGTACCCGTCTCTGCTGATGACCGATCGCGCATGGTGCAAGCCGAGGATTTGGGCGACTTGATTTTACATGTCTGTAGAACGCCAGCCCATGTCTGCTTGAACGAAATCACAATCAGTCCCACTTGGAATAGGGGGTATATCGGACGATGAGTATATTAGCTGTTGGGGTCATGATCTTTCCAACCCATACCACGATCGGGCCTCTACAATTGGCTCAAGCGCTAGAGGAGCGCGGTTTTGAGAGCTTATTGGTGCCGGAGCACACTCATATTCCAACCTCCAGAAAATCGCCCTGGCCGGGCGGTCCAACCTTGCCTCAGGAGTACTACAACACCTTTGACCCTTTCGTCTGGCTATCAATCGCGGCCGCAGCATCGAGCCAACTGAAGCTCGGCACCGGAATCTGCCTGTTACCCCAACGAGACACGCTGATCACGGCCAAGCTCGCCGCAAGCCTTGATCGGTTATCCAACGGCCGGCTCATTTTTGGAGTTGGCGCAGGCTGGAATGAAGAAGAATTGGTCAATCATGGCGCTCACTTCAATACCCGATTTCAAAAACTCGAGGAACAAGTTCAGGCTTTAAAGGGCCTATGGACCCAAGAAGTTTTTGAATATCAGGGCACGCACATTCAGTTTGAAGCCGCCTATTCATCGCCTAAACCCGTGCAACCGCTTGGCCCGCCGATCTTAATTGGCGGTGAAACCGATCATACCTTGCGTCGGATCGCGCGCTTTGCCGATGGCTGGCTGCCAAGAGCTCGACATGGCTTTAACCCGCGCGACAACTTGGCCCGGCTACAGACCATGTGTACCGCCGTGGGCCGACCCATTGATGAGATCTCAACATCAGTGTTCGGCGCGCCAGCAGACCTTGAAACCCTCAAGGACTACCAAGATGCCGGCATTGATCGTGTCCTGCTGCCGCTTCCTTCCGGTGAACCGTCTGAAGTACTACGGATACTCGATCAATATGCTGAAGGCATTCTCAATAGGTTGCCTTAATCGAAGACCGCTTCGATCAAGCAAGGTCCTTTGTGCTGCATTGCGGCCTTGAGTTGTTCGTTAAACGCCTCGGCCGTTGTCGCTTGGCTGGCAGATACGCCCATCCCTTCAGCAAGTTTTACAAAATCCAAGTCTGGATTACTCAAATCCAACATATCCAGCGTTCGCTTGTTCATCGATTGCGCGCCAACCCGCGCAAGTTCGACTTGTAAGATTTGATACTTCCGATTCGCAAAGATCACAACACACACATCAAGATTTTCTCGGGCCATTGTCCAGAGCGACTGAATGGTATACATCGCACCACCATCACCATGCAGACACAGCACCTTTCGATCTGGGCATGCGACCGCCGCGCCAATCGAAACCGGCAAGCCATACCCAATCGAGCCGCCCGTGAGCGATAACCAATCATGGGGTTCCGCCGCCCGAGTCATTGCAGGGATATAAGCACCTGATGTCGCGCTTTCATCCACGATAATCGCATCAGTCGGCAGATAATGCCCCACCGCGCGCGCCATGCTTTCCAGCGATAAAGTCCCGGAGGCTAAATCCGGTTTTTGTAACTTTATTCGGCGTGGAATGAGATTTTCAGCCTCAAGTTTTTGAACCAGCCGGGTCAAAGCATCTAATGGATCCTGATCAACATCCGCCAGGGTATGCAGCGCACAACCCTCTGGATAGAACTCACTCGGCTTGCCCGGATACGCAAAGAAGCCTACCGGCGCTTTGGTTGCAACCATAATCATTTGTTCGGCGTCTTCAAGTTGAACCAGCGCTTGCTCGGCGAAATAGCCCAACCGTTCAACCTCACATCGACCTTCACCCCTCGCAAGCTTTGGGGTAAAAGTATCACAGATCAGTTTTGCACCCGTCGCTTGGGCCACTTGGTCAACCAGCTCGAGACCAGCCTCGGTTAGCGCGCCGTGGGACAACATCAAAACAGTCTTTCTGCCATTGTTTAGCAAGGCCACCGCCTGATCGATTGCCGCATCCTCGGCAAGTGCATTAGGCTGTCTCGGCAAGGCTGCAACGGGCGCGCCTGACGCATCCCAAGCGCAGTCCGCAGGAATAATCAGCGTCGCTATCTGACCCGGCTGAATCATTGCAGCCTGAACCGCTTCAGCGGCATCCATTGGCAGTGCCTCGGCGCTGTCAACGTTTCGAACCCAATGTGAGACCGGAGCCGAAAGTCCAATCACGTCCGAATTCAGCGGCGCATCGTATTTTTTATGATAAGTGGCATGGTCTCCAATGAGATTGATCACCGGTGAGCGAGCTTTTTTGGCGTTATGAAGGTTCGCTGAGGCGTTGGACAAGCCAGGTCCAAGATGCAGCAAAGTTAAGGCCGGTTTTCCCGCCATACGCGCGTAACCGTCAGCGGCCCCAGAACAAACCCCCTCAAATAGACTCAAGATCGACCGCATCTTGTCGCTTTTACCGATGGCG
>JABGTE010000045.1 GCA_018647445.1 Gammaproteobacteria bacterium | reverse complement strand
TACCAGGTTTACCCATAAGGGCCGAGACCTGCTGCCGGAGATTAGGCGATTGGCTGAAACGACATCGCTTTGGCAACAAGATACGTCCCGTATGGAATACATCAAACATTTTGGTTATGCCGTGACCGAGGCCTCAGGGCATAACTCAGAGTATTCGCCCTGGTTTCGGAAAACGCCTGAAGCGACTGACCGATACTGTCCAGGTGGGGGCTGGAACGGCGCGCCGGGCTTCATCAAAACCTTGTATAACCGACCTGATTGGCGTGACACCATGCAAAAGATGGTCGATTGGGAAACCCCGGTTGATCTTGCGCGAAGTCAAGAATATGGCGCTCAAATCATTCACGCCCTGGCAACGGGCGAACCTGAAGTAATTTATGGGAATGTGATGAACAATCATTTGATCGACAATTTGCCGGCTGAGGCCTGCGTCGAAGTCGCTTGTCGGGTCGATGCTGCAGGCGTTGCGCCCCAGGCCTTTGGTGACCTGCCTGAGCACTTAGCGGCCATTAATCGTACTCAGATCAACGTACAGCAACTTGCCATGCTTGCGGCCTCCGAATATGAACCAGAACAGGTCTTTCAAGCGATGGCGATGGATCCGTTGACTAGCGCCATACTAAGCCTTGATGAAATCAGAGAGTTGACGAGGCAACTGTTGCAGGCTCATTCGCCCTACTTACCTGAGGCATGGAATGCTAAAACGCTTGCGGCTAAGCCAGTTTTCTACCACTAGGCTCACCGAACCGCCTGTCTGCCTTGCTAGTCCTTTGCAATGTCCGTGTGCAGTCATCTTCAGCCGCATTGATGTAGGGTCTTTAAGACGCTTTACGCTCCAAGAAAACGGCTGTTGATAGTTTTAGGCGTAGGCAACAATGGCTCAGGCAGTCCAGTTGGGATCCTGAGTCGTAGACGTTAGACCTATCGGAAATTTTAGGAAGTCGGCTAATGAACCCGCCCAAGCGATCCCTTCAAGAAATTTGGCGACTAGGGTGTGCAGGTGAAGCACTCACCGAGGAAGACTTTGAACATTTCCATTCGCTGGCCCGAAGTCGTTTTCATACCTTTGCGTTGAGCGCAGATGAGGCGCACCAGAGCCGCGGTCAAAAAGAAGCAGCGACCTGGATCGCGCTTCTGATTAAGGGTCTTGCACGTGAGTTACGTGAAAACCCGGGGCTGGAACGGCTTTGGCAAGACACTGCCGTTGCCGACTCCAAACACGGTAAGGCCGTCAGTTTTGAACTTCAAAAAGTGCTACCCTAGCGAACGGCAAAAATTCGAAACGGATAACCGGCTCGTCCTACCGTAGTTTGCGAACTTTTTAGGAGTCTTGTGTATGACCTTTCAAAATCCGTCTGATCGATTTATTGGTCTTGAGGGCAGCTTGAACTTTAGGGATTTTGGGGGCTACCCCACAGCATCCGGGGGGCATGTTATCAAAGGCCGCTTGTTCCGATGCGGCATGTTGACCGACGTTACCGCAGGTGGCGTGAAAGAGTTTCAAGCGCTTAACATTGGCGTGATATGTGATTTGCGCGGCACTGACGAAGTGGCGCTGTATCCCACACCCAACCTACCGTCGTTCGATTGCCAAAAACACATCCCGATTGCACCGGGCACAAGCTCAGATTTGCGCGGCAGTGTGTCCATGGGACAGCATTCAGCCGCAGAGCGTAGCGCCTTTATGCAAGAAATTACTCGGGAAATTGCCTGTGAACATGTCGCCGCCTACGCACAGATGTTCCGAGCCCTGATCACGACCGAACAGGGCTTTTTGGTCCACTGTATGGCAGGTAAGGATCGAACTGGCTTCGGGGTTGCTGTTATTCAACTAATGCTCGGCGTATCCGAGACGCTTGTAATGGCGGACTACCTATTGACCAATGAGGCGAGCGAGCTGATGACACGCACCCGAGATAGAATGCGCGAGCAAGGCATTGAGATCGATGCGGCTTCACTAGAGGTAATTACCCAAGTCAAACGAGAATACCTTGAGGCCGCTCTAACAGGCTTGAAATCAGAATTCGGCGGCATCGAGGGGTATTTGGAAGCAGCGGCCGTACTACCCGCAGAAAGAACTGAATTATTGCATCGCCTGGTGGTGTAAAAGTAACCTATCGCGTAGTGATCACGCTCATAGGGCGCGTGTCTCGCCTTAGCGGATTGCAGGGGTTACTCATCCACGCCTCCAGACGCGGCAAGAACTGGGTCTAAAGCGCCACTACAATCATCACGCCAGCCTTATTCATCGCTCGACGGGCACTGTCGCTGGCCTGGATCCTGTTGGCGGCATCGGTTGAAATGACGAGGTCTGACGGCAGTCCTTCATAGGTATTCATCGCCTTGACGATCATCGGCACTTGCGCCACGCGGGCGTTCCGAACTGCATCATTGATATCAAAGTCGTAGCTAACACCTCGCTTGTTCGCGATGTCTGCGTAAGACGTCTCGTCACTTGGGTAAATAACACGTCCTTCCGTGTCACGAATCGTCGGAATCGTTGCCAATTCAAAATCGTTAACCCCGCTAGCATCAATGAGCAAGCCTGAAAATTCACCAGATGCGTATTCGTTCAATGACTGTCTAAGTGCGGACGTAACGTCGTTGGGCCTTGATTGCTCAATCCATGCAATAATCCGGCGCGCGGTATCGGCCTCGTCTTGACCGTTAAGAATGAATGATTGACTTGCATAGGACTTGCTAACCAATTGATTTTCAAGCCATATAAAAGCAGGGTTAATGCGTTGACTCAGACGCTGCCAAACTGCCTTAGTCGGGCTGGGGTTTAGGTTGAAAACCAATTCATCTGGTTTTGGCAGTACTGCGTTGAGCAATTCGCCGCCAATCGACATGGCCATGGTTACAGTGTAAATATCGTTCTGGTAGTGCTCTTTAACCGGTACAGCGCCTCGAATAACGCCCTGAACCCGAGTCGCCATAGTGCTCTGGTCAACGATTTGATCAACGACTTTAGTCATGGAGGTTAATCGAACCCCCTTTGTAATCTCTAACAGATTACGCTGACCATCGACCAAGGCCGCTCTTCTGGCAAGAAGCCGCCTTTGTGCTTCTGGCATACCCTCGCGGGCCGTACCGAACCCTTGCGCATAAATGACGCCTTGACTCCAGTTAACAGAGCCATTGGCAGCTTCTCGAATGACCTCATCGGCTGTGCTGAAAAAGCTGGTGACCGTTAGACAAACAGCGATCAATAATTTCATACAAGTGTCTCCTGACTTAGAGGCAATTAGATCCTAGGGTATGCTCGACTGCAGACTACGAAGCTCCGATAAGGTCTAATTGTTTATACTTTGCTTGTGCCGCTCGAACCTTCTTCAAGTAATTTCGAGTCTCATCATACGGCAGGTTCGCAAGTAAATGTTCATAGACTTCTTCAGCGCTCAAAGCATTAATTAAGCTCGCAGCGGCGGCAACGCTCGTCTTGCCGGTAAACGCTCTTGCGACATTACCAGCCCCAGTATTGTAGGCGGCAATCGTACAAAATAAGCGGCTTTGCTCATCCGTGATGCTGCGAAGGTAGCGCCGAAATAAAAGATCCAAGTAGGCAGTGCCAAGTTCGACATTTTGATCGGGCTGGAAAAAATACTCTGGCGCTAAAATCTTTTTCTCACCATAAACATAATTGTAGGCATCCACCCCACCACTCTTCGGCACCAATTGCATCAACCCGAAGGCGGGAACATGGGACCTGGCGCGCGGATTAAAGTGACTTTCTGTTTCCATAATGGCGTAAATCAGGCTCGCCGGTAAATCC
Organism: Gammaproteobacteria bacterium; assembly: GCA_018647445.1. Taxonomy (GTDB): domain Bacteria; phylum Pseudomonadota; class Gammaproteobacteria; order Pseudomonadales; family Azotimanducaceae; genus UBA9926. The sequence goes on along the minus strand of JABGTE010000045.1, from coordinate 3,317 downwards.
CGGCGATCTGCTTCATCAAGCACCGCCTGATCATAGCGTTTAGCCCGTTCGCTCAGGTAGTCGGCGCGTAATGGAATGGTCACCGTGACCTTACGCTGATTGTTGGCAGCGGTGGTCAACGTGGTCACGATGCCATCTGGCGCCATTGATTGCGGGATCGTTTTGTTCCCGGCCTCGACAACATCTGGCGCGCTATCAGGCTCTAAAGTTGCGGCTTCCTCAGGGTTTAAAGCATCTGCGAGGATCGCGCCCTGCTCTGTCGCATCAGCCACTACTCTCGCCGGGTCTGCGTTTGCGTCTGATTGATCTGCACCGGTCACCGCGGAGTTAATCACATCAGCTGGCTCAACCTCAATGGCCTTTGCAATCACAGCGTCCTTTGCAACCACAGCGGCCTTTGCTGCGATTGCAGTCGCATCGCTTTGGGTTGGGTTAGTTGCTAATACCTGCGTTATCTCCGAGCCGTCCAGAACCGGCTCGGAGGTGACCTTTGCGGTTGCGGTCGGTAAATCAAGATCCTGGCCCACTGAGGGGGGCTTCGCGGCGTCAGGAGATTTTGTCATGGGCACTAATTCTGCAGACTGAATGGCTGACGATAGTCCAGCGAGGTCCTGATCGGAGATTTGCAGTAATTCACCTAGGATCGGCGCGGGATCCGTGTTGTCCGCTTCTTCCAAAGTCAAGCCCTCAGCTGCCAAATAGGTTTCGGCATAGGCCAGCGCCAAGTCATTGTCTGAGAGGTCTTGCGCGGTATCAGACTGAGCGGTCAGGACCGCTTGCTGAATGTCCGTACTCGCTTGGGCCATATCGCTAGAGGCCCCTACCAATGTTTCAACCACCAAAACGCCCCGCTCAAAATCGAATGAACGCCGTAGTCGTTTATTCTTGGAATAATCCACCCACGTATTCTGATCCGGGAGCACCACTTCATCCGCACCCCAAACCGCTTCTACTTCTTGGGCAAGGCGTTGAAACCCTGCCTCAAGAGCGGCATCCAATGCCTGAAAGTTTTCTTCAAGCGTTGCATCGGTGTCTTCAAACTGCGCTTCAAGCTGCGCATCCAGCGCATCAAAGGCGTCAAGTTCAGCGCCGTTAAGCGCAATCGACGGAAATGCCAGTAAACCTAGCAATCCAATTAAGTGCAATTTATGTTGGTTTTGCCGCACCGGGTTCAACTACCGGCAACAACGATCACGACTTTACCGGCAGCGAGAAAGTCGCCGTTCAAGGTATTGCTCGTGAAAAGTTTAATGGCATCGTTATCTGAAATGACCAGCTCGGTGGCTTCGCCAAGTGATTCAGGCGTCATGACCAAAGGCGCATCCCCAACAATGTTGGCCATTTCGTTTGCGGAAACAATGGAAGGCGCCCAATGCAACCAATCGCTTCCCATGGGAACATGGCCCGGGCCATAGAGCTCTTTACCGCTGCCAGTTCGAACGCGAACATCCAACATTGGCGTGTAATTTAAAGCCCTGGCATCCAAAATGAGACCGGTTGCGCGGTTGGAAACGGCTACCTCGGCTCCAGCGGCTGGTAACAATTCAGTACTAGCCGGCTCAGGAGCATTTTGCGGCGCGGCGGGCGTCTTTAAAACGGCAGCCTCTACCGGTGGCAGGTCCGACACTGCGTACCGTGCTTCTGCCGGGGCGCCGATCAAACTAGGCTGAGTAATCGACGCTAGGGTTGGCTTGGCTCGGCAGAGCGCATCGCTCTTATCCATGCACACGGCCATCTTGACGGAGGCAACCCAGCTACCGTCCTCAAAGGCAACACTAGAATCGGTCTCGAACGACCCTTGCAACATCCCTTTAACCCTCGTCCCAATGATATCGCTTTCAAGCATCATGTCTTTGACCGTCGTGCCTGCAGTGACCCGTACGCCATTAATGACTTCTAATAAATTTCGTTGGGCATCAATTTTGGCTGCGCGCAGCGCCATTAATCGGGCTTGGGGTTCGGAAAACCGATTGGCATCAGAGAAGCCGAAGCCTTCAGCTGTGATCATCGATAAGTCGTTGGCAAGCGTCGCTTGACAGCTCAAAAGGCTGATTATCCATATCCATCGTTTCATAAGGATTTCCTTGCTATTTAGACGCCTGTGGACGCTTTAAGATTTGGTTCAGATTGTGTAACACTAAAATGGCTTCCGCCCCAGAAACCAACTCAGATGGCCCAATGGAACCATTTTCTCGGCCTTGCATCAAACCGCGCGTTACCGCTGACATGATGGCATTAAAACTGGTGTTATTAGATGTTAAATCTACAAATGGTGATGCGGTACCAATAAACGCTGTTCGGCTAATGCCAAATTTTACGTATAAAATATCTTCAACTAGGAGCGCCAGTTCGCCTCGGGTCATTGCTTTTTGAGGTAAAAACGCACCGTTTGTTATTCTGAAGCTCCGTAGATTCAAGCGATGGGTCGACAAAATATCCTCAGCGTAGATTGAAGCGGCGTAATCGGTTAACCCTTGATCTGAGGTTTCACCCACTGAGACGGCTTTCGGCAGGTCTAGATAGGTTGCCACAGACAGTTCTTGACTGAGTAATCGAGCCACGGCTTCTCGATTAATTTGAGCGTCATAGGCAAAAGCACTATTGGTAATGGCAACCGCCCTTTCGACCTGCTGAATTTGCAACAACAAAGATTCCGCGGCCTCATTGTTCATGGCGTCGGCCACAAGCGATAGCCGCAACATCGATTTTGCAGATTCAAATTGACGATTGACGTTATAAACCCGAGCCATAGCCAAGTGAAGTGCTGGATATTGATCCGAGCCTTTAACGCGTAGTCCGCGCTTGTACTCGCGCAGTGCTTTCTTATCATTCTTAGAAAGCCCCCAAATTCGTATGCCTTGGGTTCGCAATGCAAGCTTTTCGGATAATACCCGAGCGTAGCGGAGGGCTCTCTTTTGGGTTTTACTCGCCGCCTTTTGCTCGCCTGCTGTGATCTGTTGATCAATCAAACCAACGTAGGCTGCAATATCGCGCTTGTCGGCAGCGATCCGGTCTGTAAATAGTTGGGTGTTCTTGGCATTGGCGGCCATGCTGAGGCTTATAAGCCCAAGAACGCACAGTTTAAAACCGATTTTTAACCATTGGTTTATTTTAACTTGCATTTGATCATGACTCCTTTTAACTGCTCTTAACCTTTAGGTTTGCATTTCTATCGTCTTTATATTTTAAACCACTCGTGTGATGGTCTCGGCTCGTTTGAGAACACCTTCGTTTAAGGTTTAACGCGCAGTAACTGCAGATTCGCTGCGCGACCAGAAATGTGCCTTTAATCGCCCCATTTTCTCTCATGCTAATAC
>JABGTE010000007.1 GCA_018647445.1 Gammaproteobacteria bacterium | reverse complement strand
TAAAACTCCAAACCGCCCCGCTCGGTGCTGTGAGCTCAACGTAGGGCGCGGGCCCCGGCGGCGTCTGCTTTCGGTTCACAAAGGTCCAGCCATAGGTCTTGACCCCAATCACGACAATATTCTGGATTCTGTCGGAATCAACTCGGGTTTGGCCTAGCTCGTCAAACACTGCCTGGCCATGGGCCCAGGTTTCCATTTGGCGCGCGGTGCCAAACATTTTGACCCCCATGTCTGGGCCGAACCAGGGCACACGAGCATTCGGAGCCAGCTTGCCAAGCAATGCGGACAAATCCTGTAACTCCGAGAACCAACGCGCAAGCAGCGCATCGCCTTCAAGCGTTGGGTTCATAAACGCATTGGTTTTTGAGGCGTCCTGTTTCATTGCCAAGAATTGATCTGGGTCAGTCAGCGCGAGCTTTGCCGCCAGATCCGTGCCGTGCAGATGCTGCACAACTTTATTGATGGTCCAGTTTTTAAATGTAGTCCTACGCGCCCAATCTTCAGCACTAAGATCCGCGAGCAGCGCGTGTAAAATCTGTCCTTCCTTCAAAAAATCCTCAGCAATCGTACTCATAACGCACTCCCTAGCTGTCGGTATTCCGCCTCGAGCTTCTTGGCTTGTTTTTTAGACACCCCGCCCAAGGTATTCAGCGCGTGGCGAACCCGAGCACGAGTCAGATCTGGCCCCAACACAACCATCGAATCAAACAGCGGCGGGGCCACCGAGCGCCCACTGATCGCGATAAAGAGTGGCGCTAAGAAGTCTCGAATCTTCACGCCCATGGTCTCGGCCAGTTGCTTTAGCCCAGCTTGTAGCACTTCACTGCGCCAATCACTCGCCTGCTCTATATGCCAAAGACTAAACTGCAGTACTTTAAGGGCGACCTCCGGCTCCGTTTTTAGCTTCGTGAATTGTTCCGCCTCAATCAGCGGCAGGCCTTCTAGTAAAAATCCCGCCAAAGGCGCCACGTCACTGAACACTTCCACCCGTTCTTTGATGAGCGGAATAATCTCCATGAGTTTTTCTCGGTTAAAAGCCCAATCGGCTAATCGGTCTGCGAGCGCTTCATCGTCTAAGGTTTCCCGCAGCCAGCGGCCGTTCAGCCACTTGAGTTTTTCCACATCGAATACCGGCGCGCCCATACTAATGCGATCGATATCGAAATTAGCGACCATCTCATCCAACGAGAACTTCTCCTCACCCGATGGCAGGCTCCAGCCCAACATGCCCAAGTAATTCAGAACTGCTTCAGGCATATAACCCATATCTTCATAGAACCCGATACTGGTTGGGTTTTTACGCTTGCTCAATTTGCTTTTGTCCGGATTGCGCAACAAAGGCATGTGAATAAGCTCGGGCATGGGCCACCCAAAGTACTCGTACAGCAACTGATGCTTGGGCGCCGAGTTGATCCACTCTTCCCCGCGAATAATGTGCGTAATTTCCATTAGATGGTCATCCACCACCACCGCCAGATGATAGGTTGGGAAACCATCCGTTTTTTGCAGCACTTGCATATCGATCTGAGCGTAATCAATCTCGATTGCGCCACGCAGTCGGTCCTGAATCGTGCAGACCCCACTGGCAGGGACTTTCATTCGAACCACAAAGGGCGTGCCGGCGGATTTTTGAGCCGCGACGTCTTGCGCTGTTAGCTGGCTACACAAGCCGTCATAGCGTGCTGTCTGGCCCTCCGCCATTTGTGCTTTGCGCATTTCATCCAGGCGCTCGCTAGTGCAAAAACAGTGGAACGCGTGACCGTTGTCGAGCAAAGATTGGGTATGCGCCTTATAAATGGGCAAACGTTCGCTTTGCCGATAAGCCCCCTTAGGGCCGCCGACATCCGGCCCCTCATCCCACTGCAGACCCAACCATTTCAAGGAGTCTAGAATCGTTTGCTCAGAGGCTTTGGTGCTACGCGCAAGATCCGTGTCTTCAATGCGCAACAAAAACTCGCCACCATGCTGCTTTGCAAAACAATAACTAAAAAGCGCCATGTAAGCGGTGCCCACATGCGGGTCTCCCGTTGGCGATGGTGCCACACGTGTTCTAACCATAACGTTTACTCACTTTTTTGACGCTCTGCTTGAGGCTGCTGCCGTGCAAAGGGCTAATCCAGCGAAGAACCCTTGCGGCTGTGATGGTACACTACCTGCCATCAAAGATTAATTCAGAATTCATGACTCACCCAATCCTTTCCGTTGCGCCCATGATGGGCTGCACCGACCGACATTTTCGCTACCTACTGCGTCTCATCAGTCCGAAGGCGCTTCTGTACAGCGAAATGATTACGACCGGCGCCCTACTCTACAACGCGCCCGAGGCCTTCTTGCAGCACGCCCAGGACGAACCGGTGGCACTGCAACTAGGCGGCAGCGATCCCGACGCGCTTGCCACCTGCGCAGTGCTTGCCGAATCATTCGGCTACCAAGAGGTGAATTTGAACTGCGGTTGCCCAAGCGACCGGGTACAAACTGGCGGCATCGGCGCGTGCCTAATGG